>NZ_LVIA01000079.1:0-686 GCF_001596805.1 Halomonas sp. KX33721
AGTGCTTTACATACCGTCAGTGCATGGAGCTGCCAACACCAGTTAGTTTTAGGGCAAACAGCCGTTGATAGCAAAACAAATGAAATCACAGCCATACCTGAGTTACTCACCATGCTAGATATTGAAAATAGCATCATTACACTTGATGCTATGGGCTGCCAGCAAGAAATAGCGAAACAAATAATTAAACAAAAAGCTGATTATATCCTAGCGCTCAAAGGTAACCATTCAGGTATGCAGAGTGAATTAGAAGCTTGGTGGCACAAGAGTGAGCGCGAAGGATTGACCAATAGCAACTATGATAAACATACCGAAATAAGCTCAGGGCATGGGCGCATTGAAACAAGGGTTTGTCAGCAATTGCTTATTGATAAAAGCTGGTTAGATAAAATCTACCAATGGTCTGGCTTAAAGAGTGTTATTCAAGTAACCGCTGAGGTTCACGATAAATCATCAGGTACAGACACGATAGAAACGCGTTGGTATATTAGTTCGTTAGCGTTAGGTGCGGAGCAAGCTCTTAATGCGGTACGAAGCCACTGGCAGGTTGAAAGTATGCATTGGATGTTGGATATGAACTTTAGGGAAGATGAATCAAGAATCCGTAAGAAGCAAGGACCCCTTGTTTTTAACGTAATGAGAAAAATAGCCATGGCGTTATTTAAACAAGATACAACTAAAACAGC
>NZ_LVIA01000080.1:0-5603 GCF_001596805.1 Halomonas sp. KX33721
CGTCTTGTTGTCGTTTAGATCGCTCGCTTCACTCGCTAAAAAAACAGCGGTTGACAAACACCAGGAAGTGCGTAGAATACGCCTTCCTCGCTGAGGCAACACGGTTCAGGTCATCGAGCCAGTACAGCGAACTTAAGAAAGTTGCTCTTTAACAATTTGATCAGGTAATTCATGTGGGCGCTTGCCGATGAGGGTGATAAATCACCAATTATCAAGGCAAGCGCACAAGAAAGATGTTCACATCTTTCAAGTTCGTTTGAACCTTGAGCCAAGTTTGATCCGCTTTTGTTGCCTTCGGGCAGCGAGTAAGGATCGCATTGATCTTAAACTGAAGAGTTTGATCATGGCTCAGATTGAACGCTGGCGGCAGGCCTAACACATGCAAGTCGAGCGGTAACAGATCCAGCTTGCTGGATGCTGACGAGCGGCGGACGGGTGAGTAATGCATAGGAATCTGCCCGATAGTGGGGGATAACCTGGGGAAACCCAGGCTAATACCGCATACGTCCTACGGGAGAAAGGGGGCTCCGGCTCCCGCTATGGGATGAGCCTATGTCGGATTAGCTAGTTGGTGAGGTAACGGCTCACCAAGGCCACGATCCGTAGCTGGTCTGAGAGGATGATCAGCCACATCGGGACTGAGACACGGCCCGAACTCCTACGGGAGGCAGCAGTGGGGAATATTGGACAATGGGGGAAACCCTGATCCAGCCATGCCGCGTGTGTGAAGAAGGCCCTCGGGTTGTAAAGCACTTTCAGCGAGGAAGAACGCCTAGCGGTTAATACCCGCTAGGAAAGACATCACTCGCAGAAGAAGCACCGGCTAACTCCGTGCCAGCAGCCGCGGTAATACGGAGGGTGCAAGCGTTAATCGGAATTACTGGGCGTAAAGCGCGCGTAGGTGGCTTGATAAGCCGGTTGTGAAAGCCCCGGGCTCAACCTGGGAACGGCATCCGGAACTGTCAAGCTAGAGTGCAGGAGAGGAAGGTAGAATTCCCGGTGTAGCGGTGAAATGCGTAGAGATCGGGAGGAATACCAGTGGCGAAGGCGGCCTTCTGGACTGACACTGACACTGAGGTGCGAAAGCGTGGGTAGCAAACAGGATTAGATACCCTGGTAGTCCACGCCGTAAACGATGTCGACCAGCCGTTGGGTGCCTAGCGCACTTTGTGGCGAAGTTAACGCGATAAGTCGACCGCCTGGGGAGTACGGCCGCAAGGTTAAAACTCAAATGAATTGACGGGGGCCCGCACAAGCGGTGGAGCATGTGGTTTAATTCGATGCAACGCGAAGAACCTTACCTACTCTTGACATCCTGCGAATTTGGTAGAGATACCTTAGTGCCTTCGGGAACGCAGAGACAGGTGCTGCATGGCTGTCGTCAGCTCGTGTTGTGAAATGTTGGGTTAAGTCCCGTAACGAGCGCAACCCTTGTCCTTATTTGCCAGCGCGTAATGGCGGGAACTCTAAGGAGACTGCCGGTGACAAACCGGAGGAAGGTGGGGACGACGTCAAGTCATCATGGCCCTTACGAGTAGGGCTACACACGTGCTACAATGGTCGGTACAAAGGGTTGCCAACTCGCGAGAGTGAGCCAATCCCGAAAAGCCGATCTCAGTCCGGATCGGAGTCTGCAACTCGACTCCGTGAAGTCGGAATCGCTAGTAATCGTGGATCAGAATGCCACGGTGAATACGTTCCCGGGCCTTGTACACACCGCCCGTCACACCATGGGAGTGGACTGCACCAGAAGTGGTTAGCCTAACGCAAGAGGGCGATCACCACGGTGTGGTTCATGACTGGGGTGAAGTCGTAACAAGGTAGCCGTAGGGGAACCTGCGGCTGGATCACCTCCTTAAACGATGCATCACTCCTCGCGGTAAGCGCTCACAATGAATTACCTGATCAGATAGTAGAGCAAACGGTTGATGCACGATCCCCTCTTGGGTCTGTAGCTCAGTTGGTTAGAGCGCACCCCTGATAAGGGTGAGGTCGGCAGTTCAAGTCTGCCCAGACCCACCAAATTCCTGTGATGCGGTGTTAAAACACTTCTCGTATAACGTGATTATGCGTTGAGGTATTTTTCTCGTCTTACGGAAATTTATACAAGAGGTTGGTTTTGCAAAAACAATGGGGCCATAGCTCAGCTGGGAGAGCGCCTGCCTTGCACGCAGGAGGTCAGCGGTTCGATCCCGCTTGGCTCCACCATTATCTTCTTGTTTAGATAAACCCCGTTTGTGATTGTTTCGTGACCATTGATAAGCACGACATAACACGTCTTCTTATCACTGTTCATTGAACAGCTGCTCTTTAACAATGTATATCATGCTGACATGAACGTTTTTATAACGTTCATACGTAACTTGTTTTGTGATACGTCTCAAGCGTATCCGGCAATCGTTATCATTGCGAGAGTCCAGACCCCTTCGGGTTATAGGGTCAAGCAATGAAGCGCACACGGTGGATGCCTAGGCAGTCAGAGGCGATGAAAGACGTGGTAGCCTGCGATAAGGTTCGGTGAGGTGGCAACAACCTGTGACCCGGACATCTCTGAATGGGGAAACCCACTCATCATCAGATGAGTATCTTACGCTGAATATATAGGCGTAAGAGGCGAACCAGGGGAACTGAAACATCTAAGTACCCTGAGGAAAAGAAATCAACCGAGATTCCCCTAGTAGCGGCGAGCGAACGGGGACCAGCCCTTAAGCGTGTGACGGATTAGGCGAACAGACTGGGAAGTCTGGCCATAGCGGGTGATAGCCCCGTAGTCGAAAATCTGATCACGTGAAATCGAGTAGGTCGGGGCACGAGAAACCTTGACTGAAGACGGGGGGACCATCCTCCAAGGCTAAATACTCCTGACTGACCGATAGTGAACCAGTACCGTGAGGGAAAGGCGAAAAGAACCCCGGAGAGGGGAGTGAAATAGATCCTGAAACCGTGTGCGTACAAGCAGTAGGAGCAGACTTGTTCTGTGACTGCGTACCTTTTGTATAATGGGTCAGCGACTTATATTCAGTGGCGAGGTTAACCGTATAGGGGAGCCGTAGGGAAACCGAGTCTTAACTGGGCGACACAGTCGCTGGATATAGACCCGAAACCGAGCGATCTATCCATGAGCAGGGTGAAGGTTGAGTAACATCAACTGGAGGCCCGAACCAGGATCTGTTGAAAAAGATTTGGATGACTTGTGGATCGGAGTGAAAGGCTAATCAAGCTCGGAGATAGCTGGTTCTCCTCGAAAGCTATTTAGGTAGCGCCTCACGTATCACCGCCGGGGGTAGAGCACTGTTTCGGCTAGGGGGTCATCCCGACTTACCAACCCGAGGCAAACTCCGAATACCGGTGAGTGCCAGCGTGGGAGACACACGGCGGGTGCTAACGTCCGTCGTGAAAAGGGAAACAACCCAGACCGTCAGCTAAGGTCCCCAAATCCTGGTTAAGTGGGAAACGATGTGGGAAGGCTCAGACAGCTAGGAGGTTGGCTTAGAAGCAGCCATCCTTTAAAGAAAGCGTAATAGCTCACTAGTCGAGTCGGCCTGCGCGGAAGATGTAACGGGGCTAAACCAGGTACCGAAGCTACGGGTTCATTCTTAGGAATGAGCGGTAGAGGAGCGTCGTGTAAGCCGATGAAGGTGTGTTGAGAAGCATGCTGGAGGTATCACGAGTGCGAATGCTGACATGAGTAACGATAAAGGGAGTGAAAAACTCCCTCGCCGGAAGACCAAGGGTTTCTGTTCGACGCTAATCGGAGCAGAGTGAGTCGGCCCCTAAGGCGAGGCCGAAAGGCGTAGTCGATGGGAAACGGGTCAATATTCCCGTACCGGACATGATTGCGATGGGGGGACGGAGAAGGCTAGGTAAGCCAGGCGTTGGTTGTCCTGGTGAAAGTGAGTAGGCTGGCGTCTTAGGTAAATCCGGGACGCCTTAAGGCCGAGACACGAAACGAACGGACCACGGTCCGGAAGTCATTGATGCCACGCTTCCAGGAAAAGCCTCTAAGCTTCAGATCATGTGCGACCGTACCCCAAACCGACACAGGTGGTCAGGGTGAGAATCCCAAGGCGCTTGAGAGAACTCGGGTGAAGGAACTAGGCAAAATGGTGCCGTAACTTCGGGAGAAGGCACGCCGGCGTAGGGTGAGAGGACTTGCTCCTTCAGCCCGAACCGGTCGAAGATACCAGGTGGCTGCAACTGTTTAGTAAAAACACAGCACTCTGCTAACGCGCAAGCGGACGTATAGGGTGTGACGCCTGCCCGGTGCCGGAAGGTTAAGTGATGGTGTTAGGCCTCGGCCGAAGCTCTTGATCGAAGCCCCGGTAAACGGCGGCCGTAACTATAACGGTCCTAAGGTAGCGAAATTCCTTGTCGGGTAAGTTCCGACCTGCACGAATGGCGTAATGATGGCCACGCTGTCTCCACCCGAGACTCAGTGAAATTGAAATCGCCGTGAAGATGCGGTGTACCCGCGGCTAGACGGAAAGACCCCGTGAACCTTTACTATAGCTTCACACTGGACGCTGATGTTGCCTGTGTAGGATAGCTGGGAGGCTTAGAAACCCGGACGCCAGTTCGGGTGGAGCCAACCTTGAAATACCAGCCTGGCATCATTGGCGTTCTCACTCAGGTCCGTGATCCGGATCGAGGACAGTGTGTGGTGGGTAGTTTGACTGGGGCGGTCTCCTCCCAAAGAGTAACGGAGGAGCACGAAGGTACCCTCAGCACGGTCGGACATCGTGCAATGAGTGCAAGAGCATAAGGGTGCTTGACTGCGAGACAGACACGTCGAGCAGGTGCGAAAGCAGGTTCTAGTGATCCGGTGGTTCTGTATGGAAGGGCCATCGCTCAACGGATAAAAGGTACTCCGGGGATAACAGGCTGATACCGCCCAAGAGTTCACATCGACGGCGGTGTTTGGCACCTCGATGTCGGCTCATCACATCCTGGGGCTGAAGTCGGTCCCAAGGGTATGGCTGTTCGCCATTTAAAGTGGTACGCGAGCTGGGTTTAGAACGTCGTGAGACAGTTCGGTCCCTATCTGCCGTGGGCGTTGGATGTTTGAGAAGAGCTGCTCCTAGTACGAGAGGACCGGAGTGGACGACCCTCTGGTGTTCCGGTTGTCACGCCAGTGGCATTGCCGGGTAGCTATGGTCGGACGGGATAACCGCTGAAAGCATCTAAGCGGGAAGCCCCCTTCAAGATGAGACATCCCTGAGACCTCGAGTCTCCTAAAGGGCCCAGCGAGACCAGCTGGTGGATAGGCACGGTGTGGAAGCGCTGCAAGGCGTTGAGCTAACGTGTACTAATGGCCCGTGAGGCTTGACCCTATAACACCCAAGGGGTCTGGTCGCAGTGGTAACGAAAACCGGATACGCAGCAGCAAGCCAACGTGCTTGCTGACAAGAGACGATCACTTACCGCGTCAACGACGAACTCAGCATGATATGCATTACCCGTTACGCCTGACGACCATAGCGAGCGTGAACCACCTGATCCCATGCCGAACTCAGCAGTGAAACCGCTTAGCGCCGATGGTAGTGTGGGGTCTCCCCATGCGAGAGTAGGTCATCGTCAGGCACTTATACTGCAAAAAACCCAGC
>NZ_LVIA01000081.1:0-2068 GCF_001596805.1 Halomonas sp. KX33721
TTTCCATGGGTTTTCGGGCAATGCCAAGGATTTATAGATTATATACTGACTAATGAGTATCATTTTAAAGCATCCTTATCTATTGAAAAGTCCAGTTGTTGATAAAATTAAACCTGAATCCGTGAAGCCGGCGCCGACACTTTCCCTATCACCGCCAGCGAGCACTTTTTGATCATTCGCCCCGTGCAAGTTGGCTTTCGCAAGCCCGTTATTGCCAAAACCCACCGTGCTGATCGGTGCTGACGGCCCGTTTTGTCATGCCTTTCCACCCGCCAGGCACGACATATCTGGCGATCGCGTGTCGCTTGGAACTGCTTGTGGATAGAGTGTCGCCGATTGACGGTCAGCATGGCGTTCCTCGTGGATAACGCAGTCGGCTCCGCAGCGTCTTGAGCACCGTCATGCGCCCGATATCCTGCCCGAAGTCGAGGATGATCTGCCGTGCCTTGTGAATCACGAGAGCCGCACGGTGCACCAACTCTTGTAGCACGGTGCGCAGCCGGCGCCGCTTGGCCGGGTGGCGAACCGGGCTCAGCTCGCCGGTCATGCCCAGCTGTCCCATCAGGCGCAGGATGTTGTAGGCCAACTGGGCGAGATGCAGGATCAGATCGTTGGTGGCGAACTTGCCGGACGGCAAGCGCTCCAGGTCGAGATCGGTCTTGATCTCGCTGTGAAACTGCTCATGGGTGGCATGCGCCTGGTAGCGTTTGATCACCGCCTCCGGCGCCTCGTCCAGGCTGGTCCACCAGCCTTCCAACTCATAGTCCGGTTCGAGCAGCAACTGGCCATCGCGATCGGCGGTGCGCTCGACCAGGCGCATCACGCGTTGGACGACGTATTCGGTCTTGTTGTCGTCGTGGATCGAGACGGCCTGCGTCCACAGCGCCTGGCGCTTGCCAGGACGCAGCTCTTCCCAGTAGTCCGCCGCCACCGCCAGCCAGGTATCTCGATCAGCCGTGGCCGAGCCGCGCGGGTTCCATTTGACGACATAGTCGAGCCGGCGCCCCTCGTCGGCAAAGACCTGGCGTTGCTGTTCGAGAAGCGCCAGGTGCGCCTGGCTGTCGAAGCCGCTGTCCTCGCGTAACAGGATCGGTTGCTTGGTCAAGCATTGGGCGCGAGGCAGTACCCGCTCCAGGAAGGCGTTGCTCTCCTTCATGGTGTGCTGCTTGCCAGGCCGCAGTTCCAGACCCAGGCACCACCCTTCGTTGCCCAGATAGGCGGCGATCGGGGTGTAGCCATCGACCTTCTGGTAGGTCCGCGAGACGCCTTCCTTCTTCGAGTTGCTGTTGTCCATGACGAAGGTGTCGATGTCCAGGCAGACGTGCGTCGTCTCGGCGGTGATCGGTGCTTCGATCAGTGACAGCAGGGTCGTGGACCAGGTGGCGGTGCGCGCCTGCAGGTCGTTGGCGGCAAGTTTTTCCAGCCGCTGTCGCAGCGTCGCCGCGCTCGGCACCTTCTGCAGGGTCAGCAGTTGTTGGAAGGGCTTGTCGCGGCGGAAGTTCTCGACAGCGTCATAGTCGCTCATGCCCAGACACAGCAGGCCCAGGTAGCTCTTGATCACGTCACTGGTGCGCATGCCCAGCGTGGTGGGGAAGCGGCTGTCGATGCTGTCGACGCCAGCGATCTCGAAGCATTGCCCGATGATGGACAGCCCGGCGTGGCTGGTGAGGGTGCGGCGACTGGCGCGGAACTTTATGTTGGGCATGGCACTGTCTGGGTGAATGGCGATAATGGCTATATTGCCATGCAGGTCAGTGGGTTAGAAGTGCTTCCGGGGGCCGGTCTCACGGATTCAGGGCTACTATAAGGTCAATAGAGTAAAGAATCCGTTGGGGAGGAGGCTGATGCGCATTGGTCAGTTGGCGCAGTTGGTAGGGGTCGAAACACAGACGATCCGCTTCTATGAACAGCAGGGCTTGTTG
Source organism: Halomonas sp. KX33721 (assembly GCF_001596805.1). Taxonomy (NCBI): domain Bacteria; kingdom Pseudomonadati; phylum Pseudomonadota; class Gammaproteobacteria; order Oceanospirillales; family Halomonadaceae; genus Halomonas; species Halomonas sp. KX33721. The sequence goes on from NZ_LVIA01000081.1 coordinate 1,923, forward strand.
CCGCCGCCTGATCGGCAGGACAACGGTTACCGTGTCTATACCGAGAAGCATGGTGAGGGGCTGGCCTTCATCCGTCGCTGCAGAATCCTGGGCCTGTCACTGGCTGAGATTCACGAACTACAGAGCTATCAGGACGACCCTCATCA
>NZ_LVIA01000082.1:0-1581 GCF_001596805.1 Halomonas sp. KX33721
AGGGCACTCCCACGACCGGACGTTCAACGGCATGGCGTCCATCTTGTGCTGGCAGACATGGCAGGTCTTGGAGCTGGCAAACCACGGGTCAATCTTGACCAGATGCTTGCCCTGCTCCCTGGCCTTGTAGTCCAGCTTGGTCATCAAGGCATGCCAGGACGCATCGCCGATGTGCTTGGCGAGGCAGGTGTTTTTCATCATGTTGCGGACCTTCAGCGTCTCGACGATCACCGCTTGATTATCGTCAACGATCTGTCGAGAGAGCTTGTGCTGGAAGTCGTTGCGGGCATTGGCGACCCGCTCATACGCCTTGGCGACGAGTAACCGTGCCTTGGCCCGGCGGGCGCTGCCCTTCTTCGTGCGTGACAATGCCTGCTGTTTGCGCTTGAGGTTCTTCTGCGCCTGCTTGAGGAAGCGCGGATTGGCGACCTTGCGGCCATTTGAGTCGATAGCAAGATGGGATAGCCCCATGTCCAGTCCGACGACGCGAGAGGTATCAACGTCCATGGTCGGCACGGGGGTCGCCTGGTCGGTATCAAAGAGCAGCGAGGCGTAGTGCTTGCCGGTGACCGTGCGCGACAGCGTGATGCTCTTGAGCTTGCCGTCAACAGGCCGGTGAACTTTGGCCTTGATCGGCCCCAGTTTGGGCACCTTGATCCAGTTGTCGCCGGCCTTGACGCCGACGCAGTGATAGCTGGACTGCTTGCCCCGCTTGCTCTTGAAGCGCGGATAGCCGGCCTTCTGCTTGGGGTCGAAGAAGCGCTGGAAGGCATGATCAAGGTTGATGCAAGACTGCTGGAGCGCCATGGAATCCGCCTCTTTCAGCCAGCCGTACTTGCGCGATTTCTTGGCCACCGGCAGCAGCTTCTTGATGTCGTGCTTGGCGCTCAGCGACTGCCCGTGACGCTTGTAGCGATGCGACATGATGCGAAGGCCGGTGTTGTAGCAGAAACGTACCGCACCGAACTGGCGGTTCAGGAACTCCGCCTGCTCGGTCGTGGGATAGATGCGTACCTTGGTGGCCTTCAGCATGTCAGTGCTCACTGCTATAATAGCCAGAGATTAAGGACTATAACGAGGAATGTAAAGTGAGTGTGTATGAAAGTTATCGGCGAGGGCGGCATAGCGTCACTCGGCTAGTCGTCCACCTTGTTTTTACGACGAAGTATCGGCGCAAAGTGTTCGACGGCTACATGATAGGGCAGCTCCGAGAGGCATTTGAATCAGCTTGCGAAAAACTCGACTGCCGCATCCTTGAGTTCGATGGTGAAGAAGACCATGTTCACCTGCTCGTGGAATATCCGCCGAGGCTGTCGATCAGTGTGCTGGTCAACAATTTGAAATCCACGTCGTCCCGACGGGTGCGGTTCTTGAATGCCCATATTCCGCGCCTCAGCAAGAGCGCCGTGCTGTGGTCGAGATCGTATTTCGCTTGTAGCGCAGGCGGAGCCACTATCGAGACGCTCAAGGCTTATGTGCAGGGACAGAAGACACCAGAATAGGGCCGCTTGTGCGGCCCCCGCTTACCTCCCCGCCCGAGTGGGTGAGGGTTCACGCGGGTTTTTGCTGARGTTTAGGCTG
>NZ_LVIA01000083.1:0-1258 GCF_001596805.1 Halomonas sp. KX33721
GCAGAGACTCGATGTTGTGGGTTATCCCGTAGTACGCATAGTGCCCCATAACCTTTCGACAGAGTTGGCGGTGCTGATCACGCAGGGGCAGGTGGCGGTTGGCTCGGCACCACAGCGAAATTCGCTTCAGGCCTCGCTTGAACCGGTCCTTGGCCGTTTTCTGCTTGATGATCCAGCGTCCACGCAGGGACTTCCCCCAGTAATAGGTAAAGCCCAGGAAGTCGAAGGTCTCGGCCCGTAGCTCGCGATGTGGCCGAAACCGTACCAGCCGAGTCTTGGTCGGGTGCAGGGTAAGGCCGAAGCGCGCAAAGCGCTTGGCCAGTACCTCCAGCACCTTGCGGGCATCAGCTTCGTTGCTGAAGGCGAGCACGGCATCATCGGCGAAGCGCACCGAGAATGCTCGTCCGCGCAGGCGTGGTTTGACGTCTTGCTCAAACCACTCATCCAGCACGTAGTGGAGGTAGACATTCGCCAGCAAGGGGGAAATCACACCCCCTTGTGGGCTGCCTATCTCGCCCTTCTGCCATTGCCCGGCGTCCAATACCCCGGCCTTGAGCCACTTGCCGATCAGGCGGAGGATCACGCCGTCCTTCACTCGTTGCTGCAGAAACGCACGCAGGTGCTGGTGGTCGATCGTGTCGAAGAAGGCTTTGATGTCCAGATCAATGACCCAGCCTCCGCCCATCGACATCAGGCCATTCCTCACCGTTCCGATGGCCTGATGCGCCGAGCGCCCCGGCCGGAAACCATACGAGCACTCGTGAAAATCATGCTCATAGAGCGGCTCCAGCAGGGCCACCACGGCACGTTGCAGGACCTTGTCTTCGAAGGTAGGAATGCCAATCGGCCGTGTGGAGCGCCCGTCTCCCTTGGGAATATTGACGCGCCGCACCGGCGGCGCCCGGTAGCGACCGCTCTTGGCCGCTTCCAGCAGACGCTGGACGTTAGCCTCGAAGTCGCGCGCGAAGTCGTCCGCCGTCTGGCCGTCGATCCCGACGGCGCCGTCACGGCGCGTCATCAGGTAGGCCGTCCTCAGCCACTGGGCGTCGATATGATGCGCCAGTGACGTGAAGGCACGCTGCGGGAAGCGCTCTGCCAGCGCTGCTATCCGCACTTGTTTCGTGGACATGACCTCAGGTTCCTGTGCACCTGTCATGTTGCCCTCGTGCAGTTCTGATGATTGGCCGCCCCTTCCCTCCAGCGGGTCCCGTCGAGTAGGTTCCCCGCCTTCTTCGGTACTATGAGCGACTCCGACTCC
>NZ_LVIA01000084.1:0-958 GCF_001596805.1 Halomonas sp. KX33721
ACCGTCAGGCACGACAGCACCGGACCGGGAGCTTTCGCCGCAGGCAGCCCCATGCCTGTACCTTTGTCGTTCAGAGGAGAAGGACGGGCCTCCCAGGTTCCTGGGAAACCCCTGTATGGACATGCCCTGCTCTTCGACCCCGGCGGCCCTTCCCTGCCAAGCCATACGGCAGGGTCGTGTTGCCTTCCAGCATTTGAAAACTGTCGGCGACTGCCACTACCACAATTTCGGGGCTCTATCACACGGCCTACCTACTCGCTGTGTACGCTTCGCAGCGGCGGTTACCCGACACCACGCAACACTCGCTGCCGGCTGGTGGCTAGCCTTGGCCGGGTGGGACTTTCACCCACTGGGTTTCACGACATCCTTTCCACCTTCTCGGTTTCCCGGATGTCCAGGCTTTGCCTGGCGCACTCAAATTCTGTGTATGGCCGGTCAGGCGGCAGTCCTGTCTGACTGATCGGTCAAGGGTTCGCCGTCCTTGAACTGGACGTTGTTCACGACCAGCTCCAGCTTGTTGAACCCCTTGATCCGCTTCCAGCGCTTCTGGGCGCTCTGGAGCAGCTTGAAGACCATCGCCAGGGTCGTCGCTCTGGAGCCGCAGTTCCGGCTGCGCTTGCTCCGCAGGCGGACCGTGGCGAAGGTCGACTCGATCGGGTTGGTGGTGCGGATATGCACCCAGTGTTCTGCCGGGTAGTCATAGAACGCCAGCAGCTCCTCCCGATCCTTGGCCAGGCACTCCATGGCTCTGGGGTACTTGGCCTCGAAGCGTTTCACCGTGCGATCGAAAGCCTTGTGCGCCTCATCGCGGGTCTCGGCCATCCAGATCTCATGGAGGTCGGCCTTGACCTTGGGCTGCACGGATTTCGGCAGTTTATTCAATACGTTGGCAGTCTTGTGGACCCAGCAGCGCTGGTGCTCGGTCTCTGGATAGACCTTGCTCAGTGCAGCCCAGAAG
>NZ_LVIA01000085.1:0-1700 GCF_001596805.1 Halomonas sp. KX33721
CGACCCGGCCCCCCACAGATCCGGACGTGCGCAATTAACGCATCCGGCTCTTCAACCATCAGTTTCGCTGAAGGATCAGCATGGGTGAACGATCCTCGCCTTGGGAAACGGCAGTAACTTAAAGAGTTGAAGCGCATTCCGCCACACAATCCTTGCCTTCTGGGATCGCCGGCTCAGCCATTTGATCCAGCACCACTTCACCCGATGGCGAAACGTCTGTATGGATCGCATATTGCCGCGAATACCGTAGTAGGCAACGTGACCTTGGATCTTACGACTCAACTTCTCATGCTGTTCCCGGATCGGCAGGTGACGATTCCACCGGCACCACTGTGAGATGTGCTTGAGCCCACGCCGAAACCTATCCTTCGCCGTCTTGCGCTTGATAACCAAGAGCCCGCGGCGTGACTTCCCCCAGTAGTGGGTGAAGCCCAGAAAGTCGAAGGTTTCGGCACGCTGCTCACGATACGGGCGGAACCTCACCAGGCGGGTCTTGGTCGGGTGCAGGGTGAGGCCGAAGCGCGCGAAGCGCTTGGGCAGTACTTCCAGCACCTTGCGGGCGTCAGCTTCACTGCTGAATGCGAGCACGGCATCGTCGGCGAAACGTACCTCAAATGCGCGTCCTCGCAGGCGTGGCTTGACGTCTTTCTCAAACCACTCGTCCAGTACATAGTGGAGATAGAGGTTCGCCAGCAATGGGGAAATGACCCCGCCCTGTGGGCTGCCGACTACTCCCTTCTGCCACTGCCCAGCCTCCAGTACTCCGGCCTTGAGCCACTTGCCGATCAGGCGAAGGATCACACCGTCCTTCACTCGTTGCTGCAGAAACGCTCGCAGGTGCCGGTGGTCGATCGTGTCGAAGAAGGCCTTGATGTCCAGGTCGATGACCCAGCCACCTCCCATCGACGACAGGCCGTCCCACACCGTCTTGATGGCCTGGTGTGCCGAGCGCCCCGGCCGAAAGCCGTACGAACAATCCAGGAAGTCATGCTCGTAGAGAGGCTCCAGTAGGGACACCACGGCACGTTGCAGGACCTTGTCTTCAAAGGTGGGAATGCCGATCGGCCGTGTGGTACGCCCATCCCCTTTGGGGATATGGACACGCCGCACCGGCGGCGCCCGGTAACACCCGCTCTTGGCCTCTTCCAGCAAGCGCTGGATATTGATCTCGAAGCCGCGCGCGAAGTCGTCCGCCGTCTGGCCATCAATCCCGACCGCACCGTCATGGCGCGTCATGAGGTAGGCCGTTTTCAGCCACTGGGCGTCGATATGATGCGACAGTGACGTGAAGGCACGCTGCGGAAAACGCTCTGCCAGCGATGCTATCCGCACTTGTTTCGTGGACATGACTTCAGGTTCCTGAGCACCTATCATGTTTCCCTCGTACGGTTCTGATGGTTGACCACTCCTTCCCTCCACCGGGTCCCATCGAGCTGGTTCCCCGATTTCATCAGTACTATGAGTGGCTCCGACTCCCATTACCCCATCTGGCCGGCTCGCTACACTCGCCGTACCGTACCTCCTGAGTGGCTGTTGTTTCGCTCCCATCACCGCCAGTCACTGCAGTGCTGGGCCAGGGAGCTTGGGGGCAGGTGGCTCCCGTACCTGATAGCGTTAGATCGGAGGAGGGAAATGGGCCTCCCAGGTTCCTGGGAACCCCCTGTGTGAACATGCCCTGCTCTAATGACCCCGGCGACCTT
>NZ_LVIA01000086.1:0-2011 GCF_001596805.1 Halomonas sp. KX33721
ATAGCTGATACTCATGGCCTTTCTCTCCTTTCTTTAGGCATCGGGCGCTTAGGCGGTCGCGGTGGCGATAAACTGACTGCGCTCTTTGTCGATGGCGCGCAGCATTTCGCTGACCCAGTGCTTGTGGTGCAGTACGTAGAGGCCTTCATCTTCGGGAGAGGCGCCGCTGAGCAGTGGTTTCATGCCGATGGCCTGGGCGTTTTCGTCCGCGCCTTCGATCCATTGCTTGGCGCCGCGGGAGAGGTCATTCCATTCAGCTAGGGCGCCGTTGTAACCTTCCTGACACGCACGGAACTCTTCGAGGTCATCCGGTGTGCCCATGCCGGAGACGTTGAAGAAGTCTTCGTACTGGCGGATACGTACCCGCCGATTTTCCGCCGACTCCCCTTTAGGGGCGAAGCAGTAGATGGTCACTTCCGTTTTATTGACGTCGATGGGACGCAGCACGCGGATTTGCGTGGAGAACTGGTCCATCAGGTAGACGTTGGGGTAGAGGCACAGGTTGCGCGTTTGATTCACAATCGAGTCGGCGCGGGCTTCCCCTAACTGCTCTTGGATCCACTCTTTTTCCTGGTAGACCGGGCGTACGTCGGGATTGAGCAGCCGAGTCCATAGCATCATGTGGCCGTTTTCGTAGGAGTAGAAGCCGCCTTTGCTTTTCGACCAGCCGTCCGCGTCGACCGCCTTGGTACCACCGGCATCGTAGTTGCGGCGCTCCATGGTGGAGGCGTAGTTCCAGTGCACGGAGCTGACGTGGTAACCGTCGGCACCGTTTTCGGCCTGCAGCTTCCAGTTGCCGGTGTAGGTGTACGATGAGGTGCCGCGCAGGATCTCAAGACCTTCGGGGGCTTGGTCGACGATGTTGTCGATGACCTTGGTGGTTTCACCTAGGTGCTGTTCGAGCGGCTGCACATCGTCACTCAGGCTGCCGAACAGGAAGCCTTTGTAGTTCTCAAAGCGCGGGAGGCGCTTGAGGTTATGGGAGCCGTCCTGCTTGAAAGTATCCGGGTAGGCGCCGGTCTTTTCGTTTTTAGCTTTGAGCAGTTGGCCGTCGTTTTTGAAGGTCCAGCCGTGGAACGGGCAGGTGAAGGTGCCCTTGTTGCCGCGCTTGCGACGGCACAGGGTGGCGCCGCGGTGGGCACAGGCGTTAATCAGGCCGTGCAGTTCGCCTTGCTTGTCGCGGGTGATAATCACCGGCTGACGACCCACGGTGGTGGTGAAGTAGTCTCCCGGCTCGGCAATTTGGCTCTCATGGGCCAGAAATACCCAGTTGCCTTCGAAGATGTGTTTCATCTCCAGCTCGAAAAAAGCGGGATCTGTAAACATGCTGCGGTGGCAGCGGAAAATACCGTTGTCAGGGTCGTCTTGTACCGCACCGCGCACGCGGGCTTCGAGCTGATCAAGCTGTGTGGTCATGATCTCTCTCCTCGTTATTATGTCGCGCTGTTAAGGCGTCAAGGCAGGCCAAGGGGGAGGCCCGCCTTTCAAACAGGGGTTTATACTTTGGCCGTGCCGGCCAGCTGGCTGGCCAGGTCCTGCTCGTCTTCCTTGGCGCGGGGGCGGGCGTGGCGAACTTGTAGCTCGGCGGCGTCGGTTTGTGCCAACTCCACGTCGAACACCACCTGGGCGAAGGGGCCGTCCAGCTCACGCTTGGCAATCTCAGCCGGGTCTTCAATCCGCTCGGCGGGCACGACGAGCTCTTCGCGGGTGGCAAAGGCGAAGTCATCAAAGGTGTAGGGGTCGCCGGCTAAGTTGATCTGGGTGGTCAGGTGCTGGTGGCCCGGGGCAGAGACAAAGTAGTGAATATGCGCCGGGCGCTCGCCGTGGCGGCCGAGGGACTTGAGCACCACATCGGTGGGGGCCCTTCCGGTACGCCGTAGCCGGAGGGAATAATGCTACGCGCGGTGTACCGGCCCTCGCTGTCGGCATAGATCGTGCGGCGCATGTTGTACTCGTCCTGAGAAGGGTCAAAGAACGAGTAGCCGCCCTTGGAGTTGCAGTGCCAGATCTC
>NZ_LVIA01000087.1:0-1277 GCF_001596805.1 Halomonas sp. KX33721
CCTGTGCGCCAGGCATGGCGCGCAGCGCCTGACTGGCGCTGTTTCCAAGGGTGGTGCCTTGGAATGACTTGGGGGTGAAAGTCCCCTGCACGCCCGGCAAGGGGAAGTGCTAGCCGACGGCAAGGGTGTCTCCCGCGAGGGAGAATCTGAAGGCAGCCCGAGGCAAAACGCTGGCCTGACGAACAGGAAGCGGATACGAGGCGTCATGGCGGGGTGAGGTGGCACGCATCACCAAAGCCCGATACTTGCACGGAACGCCATGACGTAAATCCGACAGGCATAAGCGGGAAGGTCGCGCGTCTTACCCTGGGAGGTCTGGTGGTCTGCCACGGTGCTACCGGCGTCGAGAGGCGACGGGATGGGTCACCAGACGTCAGCAGAGGCCATAGTAAGTGCCGATTCACCCCGGCACCAAGGGCCGAACATGAAGAACCGCGAGTAGGCGATGACGTCTCGAGGATCGATCATGAAGACAGACACTGACGCTGATACCGTCACCCACCCAGAGGGGCAGGGGCGGAACCCTGAGTCCCGGCCGGTGGGCGTCGAGACGGTCCCGGCGTCGTCATCGTGGACGAAAGCGGAGCCCGCCCCGCTCATGGAGGCCGTGGTAGCGAAGGCCAACATGGCGCGGGCTTACCGGAAGGTGGTTGCCAACCAAGGCGCACCGGGTGCCGATGGCATGACGGTGGACCAGCTGGCCGATCACCTGAAACAGTACTGGCCGACGCTGCGTGAGCGGCTGCTGGCCGGTGAGTATCATCCCAGCCCGATCCGAGCCGTCGAGATTCCCAAGCCCAAGGGCGGGACGCGGCAGCTCGGCATCCCCACGGTGACCGACCGGCTGATCCAGCAGGCGCTGCTTCAGGTACTGACGCCGATCTTCGATCCGACATTCTCGGCATCGAGCTACGGCTACAGGCCAGGGCGCAGTGCCCAGCAGGCCGTCTCGGCGATGAAGGCCCATGTCACTGCCGGCCACCGATGGGTGGTCGATCTTGACCTGAAAGCCTTCTTTGACCGGGTGAACCACGACCTGCTGATGGCGCGGATCGCGCGCCGCGTCCGCGACAAGCGAGTGTTGCGCCTGATCCGCGGCTATCTGGAAGCCGGGATGTTCCAGGACGGCCTGGCCGCGCCACGCCGGCAGGGCACGCCCCAGGGTGGGCCGCTGAGCCCACTGCTAGCGAACATCCTGCTGGATGACGTGGACAAGGAGCTGGAACGCCGCGGTCACCGCTTCTGCCGCTACGCCGACGACCTGCAGGTATACGTCA
>NZ_LVIA01000088.1:0-1194 GCF_001596805.1 Halomonas sp. KX33721
GGTATTACCGTTGACATCCTCCCCTCCCTCAGCTTGCGCTGCCGCCTTGCAGCGGAAAGGAAGGGGATTCCCAGGTCGTTACCTTCCTGGTTCCTGCTTCGATGTTCGTTGCCTTCAATGCCTTGGCACTGCTGGTCTTACACAAACTCCACAGGCGTACATTCCCGAGTGCCCCTCGGTATGATCTTTCAACCATCTGCACCGGCTAATAGCGCGGTGCCTGCTTGCAGAATGTTGCGGGCCGCATTCACGTCGCGGTCGATGCCCTGAGTACCGCAATCTGGGCAGTCCCAGGTGCGAACATTCAGCGGTAGTGATTCCAGCACAAAGCCGCAGCTATGGCAGCGTTTTGAGCTTGGGTACCAGCGATCAATCTGGACAAACTGCCTTCCCGCCCAGGCCGCCTTGTAGTCAAGCTGGCGAACCAACTCCCCCCAGCCAACATCACTGATGGCGTTAGAGAGATGGCGGTTTTTGACCATGTTCTTCACCTGCAAACTCTCCGCTGCAATCACTTGGTTCTCGTTAACGATCTGGCGGGTGAGTTTATGCAGGTGGTCACGGCGCGTGTCAGCGATCTTGGCGTGACAGCGAGCGACCTTTAACCGTGCCTTGGCTCGGTTGTTCGAGCCTTTTTGCTTACGGCTGAGGCGCCGCTGCGCCTTCGCTAGCTTTCGGGCATAGCGGGCAGTGTGGCGGGGATTATTCACCCGATGGCCGTCACTGGTCACGAACAGGTCTTTGATCCCCAGGTCGATACCGACCATCTTGAACGTAATTGGCAGCGCCTCAGTGTCTACCTTGCACAGACAGCTAATGAAGTAACGGCCTGCTGCATCCTTGGATACCGTCACTGTGCTCGGTGCCGCAGGCAGGTCGCGGCTCCAGCGGATGTTTAGCGGTTCACGGCACTTGGCGAGCGTGATCTGCCCGTCACGGTACGAAAATGCCGAACTGGCAAAGGTGGCTGACTGCCGGTGCTTCTTCGATTTAAAGCTGGGGTACCGCGCCCGCTTGGCAAAGAAATGCTTGAACGCACTTTGTTGATGGCGCAAGCATTGTTGCAGTGGCACCGAACTAACCTCGGCTAGAAAGGCGGTGTCCGGCTGCTTCTTTAACTGTGTTAGGAACGCGCTGGCATCGTTATAGCCGATCTTTTCCTGACGCTGATAAAACGCGTCTGTTCCATGGTAA
>NZ_LVIA01000014.1:0-119509 GCF_001596805.1 Halomonas sp. KX33721
AGCAGAGCCTGAAGTAGCTGAGCAACCAGCGAAACCTGAGCCTGTTAAAGCAGAGCCTGAAGTAGCTGAGCAACCAGCAACACCTGAGCCTGTTAAAGCAGAGACTGAAGTAGCTGAGCAAAAAGATGCCAATGCAAAAACGGTTATTAGCAAAGGGGCTGCAAGCGCACCTATGGCTCAACCGACACCAGTTGCTGATAGCGACGTAAAGCATACATCAGTTGCCATGGCACACGATAAACGTGAGTTAGTTCCTGATAGTGGCTTACGCGCAGGGTCAATTAAACCTGCAGGTCGTGCTAGTTCAGACATGACTAAAACAATGAGCGCTGAGTAACCCTTAGCCTCATTAAAAAAAAGCCGCGCTATGTAAAAATAGCGCGGCTTTTTTGTTTTAATACCTGTCTTGTCCTGAAAGATATTTTCTCATTTGCTCCTCTTTCGCTTCTCTTTGTGCAATAGATCTTCATGTGTTTTTATTTAGTAAAAAAATTAAAAAAAACCAAACGCTGATTCTCGCGTGAGCAAGCTTCACGCCTACGGGCGAAATTTCATACAGTGAATTTTAAATTGTAAACTCAGCTTGTTGGCGTGATGGGCAAACCCCTTAATAAACACATATTCACAAAGAGGATAAGAGACGCTGCGCTTTTAGAGTGAGTAATAAAGCTAAACAAGCTAATTTGAAAGAGCTAATAAACAATAGCTTGTATTTTCTCATTTACTCCTCTTTCACTTCTCTTTGTGCAATAGATCTTTAAGTGGTTTTACTACCTAGCAAAAATAAAAAAAAGCGCGATAAAAATATCGCGCTCTTAAATCGGCTTTTAACTAGATCAAATGAGTTTATTCGCTTTCATTTTCCATAAAGCGCTGTAACTGATCTTTTAAGTTTGGTGGAATGCCTTTAATAACCAGTGTATCGGTCGCTTCATTGTAAGTTACGCGCTCACCTAAATGTTTACGCTCAAAACTAACACTAACACCGCCCCCTAAACCCGAAAACTTAACCATACTGGTCACTGTTTTTTTATCGACCGGGAAAGACTCTTCTAAATCGTAGCTTTGCTCTTTGCAAAAGTTATCAAACGGACTATCGTCACCTTTCGTTAGCGTAGCCGAGAGCTCAGTAACGCTTGCATCTTCACCCGTGGTCACACAATCGTTACAGTAATCAAATACTTGCTTACGTAATTCGTCTTTTTCTGATTTATCGAATGATTGCTCCGATAAATAGTCTTCAACGGCATTAAGCATCACTTGGCTTTGTTGTTTAGGGTCTATGCCCTCTTCACAACCTAAAAAGTCTAAGAAAAAGTCTGCTACTTTTCGCCCTGCTCGCCCTTTAATAAAAGAGATATAGCGATTGTCCTCAGCTTGAGTATCCCACGCGGTTAAATCGATACGTGCAGCTAGTTGCATGCGCGATATATCTAAGTGGCGCGACGCTGCTAAATCAAGCTCAGAGGTCATGCTGTAGTGCTCTTTAATATTGATCATAGCTATTAGCATGTAATCAGTAGCCACATACTGATAATGACAAAATACTAAGTAGCCTGTTTCGCTAAAGGCGTATTTATCTAACTCTTCTTTTAAAACAGTAGATGCCTGCTCGGTCATGTGCCAAAAGCCTAACTCGTCATTACGATAGCTTTGCATTGCCGATGCTACAACACTGTTTTTATCGCCACTAAATGCACAGTAACCTTTACCTGGCTTTGAGTTGTATGCATGATGAAGTTGTTCGATAAAAACAGCGACTTTATCGTTTATCACCATTTCATCGTTTCGTAGGTGAATTTGCGTATCGTCGTCTTTTTTTGTCTACATAATGAACGACTAATTTTTTTAACGTCTGTTGTCATCTTTGTTTTTTCACGCCTCTGGTGTTAAAATACGAGAATATAACTCTTTTATTGAACCAACTGATGCCAATCTTATCAAAATACTCTAATGAAGAAGTAGAACAAATCGTCGATCAGCTCATTGATGTGCTAACGCAACACAATGCGCCGGTTGATTTAAGCCTTATGTGTTTAGGAAATTCTATCACGCATATCCTAAAAGAGCATGTACCTGCAGGGAAAAGACAAGCCGTAACTGAGAACTTTGCAAAAGCACTTGCTCAGTCGGTTAAATAAATTATATGAATTTATCGCAGCACAATCAGTTTTCGTCAAAAGCGAGTCAGTTATTAAGTTGGGGCCACTGGTTCACTTTTGCAAATATTGGTTTAGCGCTTTTTATTAGCCTAAGCTTTTTATTTGCAGATTCACCGCCAACTAGCTTTATGGGTATTACCTATATGTTAGTGACGTGGTTAAGCCATACGAGCTTTATCGCTTTTTTAGCATTTGTGCTGACGGTATTTCCTTTAAGCTTAGTGTTCCCCTACCCTCGACATATTCGAGGTATGGCTGCCGTTATTGCTACGCTTGGGGCGTCTATTTTAACGCTTGATGCGTATGTATACGTTAATTTGGGCTATCATTTAAGCTCTTCTGCGCTACCGGAAATCATTTCCTTACTGTGGCACCGTCTAACTAGCTCGCCTGCCCTTACTACCTTGTTAGCCGGGGGGATTGTTTTACTCATTTTAGGCTTCCAGTTAGTTGTAAGTAACTATACATGGCAGCACTTAGCGCGTTTTAAAACAACTTAAGTTTGCCCGTTTTTGCCAGCTCGTTTTTTAGTGTTGTGTTTTGCACTTAGCCACAGTATTCACATTTGGGCAGATGCAAATTTAAAGTTTGATATAACGAAGCAAGATAACGTTTTACCGCTGTCGTACCCTACGACCGCTAAAAGCTTATTAGCAAAAAATGATTTGCTCGACATTGAAAGCTATAAACAAGCTCACAATGTAAGAATTAATAACCAAAATATTAATTACCAAATACCTGCGCCAATGCAAAAATGTGAAGATTACACTGCGCAGCAAGTCGATATTTTTGTATTTGATACCAACGAGCAGTTAAAACGCTTTGTTGCCAAGCATAAAAACCTACATAAAACTGATCAGTTTTTACAGCCAACACACCATGGCGATAGCTTGTTTAGTTTAGTGTATGGCTTACCTTCTTTTTATAAAATGGCTATTTTATCAGAGCAAACCTTACCCGCGTGGCAAAGTCAGCGCAGAAGCATAGAGCTTGCTGGAATTGAAAAGCTAAACTTTATAAACGATCAAGCGCATTCAAACAGCGCAATTAAAATCATTAAAGGTGAAGATAATCCGTCTCCTCGCAGTGACGACACCCATATTTTTGCGTTTAGCTTAGCTAATAATAGCTCGGAAGTAGTTACATCATCGGTTTTATATAGCTCAGATAAGCGAATAGCCAAGGTAGATGGACTTATTCAACCCAGTGATATTATTGCAACCAGTGTAGGCCAGTACTTAAACTGTAAGTCTGTGGTTAAACAAACCATGCTAGGTGAAAACCTGTATAAGAAAAAAAACGGACACTGGCGTTAATTACTCGCAAGGCGTAGTTATTGCTTACAAAAAAGATAGAATTACGCTAATAGATTCAGACGGTAACTATAAAAATATATCTGCCGCTGAAGGTTTTTCTATTGAGCAAAGCCTCGATATCCCGTTTTTTAGTACAAAGTATTAAAAAGCTAAAAACCTACACACAATAGCCCTATCCCTTAACCTAGCTTGCTATAACACCAAGCTAGGTTATATTTACTAAATCATAGTAAACGCTCAGGGATGAAATTAATGCAAAAACACACACTTTTTTTATGCGCAGTAATGGTATGCCCACTTTCTCTGCATGCGCAAAATGCCACAACTTACTATAAATGCGTGACAAAAAACGGCACTATCTTTTCGCAATTCCCTTGTAACGATAACGCTACCGCCTACACAATTAATACTGTATCGGGAATTAATACTGCACCGGCGCAAGATTACACAAAAGAGTTAAACGCATTAGAGCGCGAACGGATTGTGCTTGATCTGCAAGCTGAGCTGAGAAGTAATACTAATAAATTAGCGATTATAAAACGTAAAAAAGACCGCGCAGAATACAACCAACAACAGCGCCTCAACCGTATTTTAGATGACGAGGACAAAAAGTTAATTAGCAAAGATATTACCAAGCAATTAAAAATAATAAATAAAGATCATAAAAAGCAAACCACCGAAATTGAAAAGCGCATTAAAAAGTTAGAGAAAAAAATAGCCTCCTACCAATAGCATGGCTTTTACCATCACACTCAATTATGCTTTAAGCTAAAAGTATAAAAACTGAGAATATTTATCTTGGTTTTAAACTTAAAATAACATAACCTTAACAACTATAGAGTTAAAGCTCTAACGTGTATAACACTACAGCACCACTAACATTTATAAATGCTGTACTAAAATCGTTATATACACTTTTTTAAGGAGTGTTTATGCAGCCACGCCACATAGCTGAATTAATTTTAACGGGTTTTAAAAAGCATTATCAGCTGTTTCAAAAAACCACCGCCCAAGCCCCGCTTGCCTTTGCAAAGCGCGATTGGCAGCAAATTAATGAAATTAGTAAACTGCGTATTAGTTACTACGATGAAAGAGTAAACGAAACTACTAAAGCATTAAAACAAGCACAGTTAACTGAGCAATTAGATGAGCAGCTTTGGCTTGAAGTAAAAATACTGTACCAACGCTTTTTATGCTTTCATCCTCAAGCTGAACTTGCCGAAACATTTTATAACTCAGTATTTTGCCGTTTGTACCACAGACGCTATTTTCATAACGACTTTATATTTGTACAAGCCACATTAAAAGATGCCCCAGCCATTCCTGTTGAGGCAGAGTACCGCAGCTACTTTCCAGTGGTTGATGGTTTAAAGCCCACAATAAAGCGCATTATTGAGCATTTTGATTTTAAAGCCCCGTTTGTAAATTTAGAGCGGGATATACGTTTGCTCGTAAAGGCATTTTACAAACAAGCACCCGACACTCACCACCAGCCTTGGCAAATGCGCTTTGATATTTTGCACGCGCCTTTTTATCGTAATAAAGCTGCTTACATAGTCGGCCGAGTGGTCTCTCAAAGCGGTGTACAGCCTTTTATTATTGCGGTACTGCACCATGAAGATAAAGGCTTATACCTCGATGCGCTATTAACCAAATCATCGCAAATGCGGGTGATTTTTGGCTTTGCACGGGCTTATTTTATGGTTGAAACCCATGCGCCCTCAGCCATGGTGCGTTTCTTGAATCAACTTATGCCAAATAAAACACTCGCTGAGCTTTATAATGCCATTGGGTTTCATAAACAAGGTAAGACAGAGTTTTACCGTGAATTTTTACATCACTTGTCTCACTCAGACGATAACTTTATTATAGCGCCAGGCACACCAGGCATGGTGATGATGGTATTTACGCTGCCCTCTTTTGGCTATGTATTTAAAGTAATTAAAGATAAGTTTGGCGAAAGCAAACCGTTTGGCCGTGATACCGTGCTTAAACGCTATCAACTGGTAAAAAGCCATGATCGGGTTGGTCGCATGGCCGACACCATAGAATACTCTAACGTCGTATTTCCTTTGGCACGCTTTGATAGTAATTTACTGGCACAGCTACATAAAACCATTGGCTCATCTATGGTAATTGAAGGCCCGTGGCTTATTATCAAGCATTTATATATTGAAAGGCGCATGACACCGCTTAATTTATTTTTAGAAAACGCCAGCGAAGAAAGTGCTGCCGATGCAATAGAAGAATACGGCCAAGCACTTAAAGAAATGATTGCGGTAAATATATTCCCAGGCGATATGCTGCTTAAAAACTTTGGGGTAAGCAAACACAAGCGCATTATTTTTTACGACTACGATGAGGTTCAATACCTAACAGATATGAACTTTAGGGCCTTACCTAAGGCCAAAAGCTATGATGATTACTTAACTGATGAACAAAGTTACTCAGTTGCGCCGCAAGATGTTTTTCCTGAGCAACTTTGTACCTTTGTTATGCCAAACCCAAAGTACAAACAGTTTTTTGCTCAGTACACACCCCGAGCTTGTTGATGTTAGTTTTTGGAAGCAAGCTCAGCAAAATATAAAAAAGGGTCATGTTAGTCACATATACCCATACCCGACAGCACAACGCTTTATTCATCACTGGTAAGCGTTAAAGGACACACAATGAACATAAGTAAAATAGATTTAAATTTGCTGGTTTACCTCGACACCCTATTACGTGAGTGTAACGTAACCCGCGCCGCTAACCAGTTAAGTATTACTCAACCAGCTATGAGTAACGGCCTTAAGCGTTTAAGAAACTTGTTTAACGATCCAATTTTGGTACGTACTAGTGAAGGTATGGTCCCCACAGAGCGTGCTATAGAGCTGCAACCGGTTATTCGCGGTATATTAATGACCCTAGAAGAAACCCTCGCACCTAATCGCGAATTTGAAGCCAGCCAAAGTAAACGTGTATTTAGAATAATGGCCAGTGACTATGCAGCCAGTACATTAGCGCCAAAGCTTTTAAGTAAACTTCATGAAGAAGCGCCCGATACAACCCTAGATATACTTACGCCTAGTGATGTAACGTTTCATGATGTTGAAAATGGTAAAGTGGATATGGCAATTAACCGCTTTGAAAACCTTCCGCAATCTTTTCATCATAAACGCATATGGAAAGACAGCTTTTGCTGCTTAGTAAAAGCCGACAACCCAATTATCGAAAACTTTAGCCTAGACAGCTATTTAAAAGCCCGCCATATATGGGTCAGTAAAACCGGCTTTGGGGTCGGCGTAGGTATGGACCCTAAAGATGTACAAAAGCTAGGTTGGGTAGATGAAGCACTTGCCCATTTTGGTAAACACCGAAATATTGCCACGTTTACCCGTAATTACCACGTAGCCATTCATTTAGCAAAAGAGCAAAATTTAGTGGCGACCTTACCTTCAAAGGCTGCCAATATTTACTTAGATGATGCAGGCCTTAAAATTTTAGAGCCGCCATTTCCTATACCACCTTTTGAACTAGATATGATTTGGAGCCCTTTACTGCATCGTGATGCAAGTCATATTTGGTTACGCCAAAAAGTAGCCGAAGTGGCGGATGAGCTTAAATAACCTTATTACAAAAGCCATGTAAAATTTGCGAGGTTGTTTTATTTCAAATAGCCTTGCAGCTTGCTGAATAAAGAAATAATCTATAATTACAATAGCTTAAAAATTAAAATTAAATTGGAATGGCCTTTGCTATAGTTACTATGAAACTTAAATTCATGTAAAGAGAGGTCATTATGAATACCCATCAAGGAACAGAAGCAACTCATATTACTGACATCATCCAAGTAATGAACAGTGGCATTGATTTTTATCAAAAAGCGCAAGAGAAAGTTGAAGACCCAGCCATTGGCGCATTATTTCAACGCATGATTGACGCACGAAAAGTAAGTGTTGAGCGCTTACAACCTTATGCTGTTAACGAAAAAGGTGAGCGTGAAGACGGCTCTTCTTTTGCTGTAGAAGCACGCAGAGCTTACACAGCCCTACTCACTTCGTTTAGTTCTCATAACGATAAAACATACGTTAAAGAGCTTGAAGAGGTAGAAGATAAAACCCTTGAAGAAATTAAAGCAGCGATGGATAAACCACAGCCAGCCGACTGTGAAGCAGCCTTAGCGAAAACCTTGCTAACGATGCAAAGCTGCCACACCGAAATGAGCCGTATGCAAAAGCATTAATTTTCAATTGCATATATTTGAAACCCAGCCTAGCCGCTGGGTTTTTTATTATTACAATGTCCAGTTTAAACCCTGCTATATATAGCCAATTCCAAAATGTCACATTTAGTATTATCAAAGCCATACAGGGGTTATACCAATCCGTAATAATGTTTAATTAAGCGAATTGGTATAATTTAACGCTGAGGTAAGGCGTTGCACAATAATAAGATCGCGGTTGAGAAATAAATACTAAAAAGGCTAAATACAAAAAAAAGGGCCTTACGGCCCTTTGAACTTAAATAACATAAGGGAGTGTTATTTATTAAAAACGGTATTCTGCGCCTACATAGTAATAAGCACCATTAAAGCCAAACGGCGCTGAACGGCGAGAGTATTCAAATACCCCATCGCTGCTTACAATCGTATTGCCATTTGAATCTACAATTGTGCCCGAGCGTGAGTTACCAATGGTGTTTTTATCTGGGTACACGTCAAATAAGTTATTTGCACCAATATTTACAGATAAATCTTCAGTCACGAAGTAATTAACTTTAACGTCAGTTAAAATTTCTGCACCGTAGGTTTGGCGTCCGCCATCTTCTACTGTGTATTCACCAAAGCGGTTAAGTGAAAGGTTTACAGTCCAATCACCACGCTGGTAAAGCGCACTTAAGTTGATGCGATCTTCTGGTTGCCACTCTTCAATAATTGAAATTTCTTGATCAGAGAAAACATCTTCAACAGGTACGGTTTCAAGCCCTGAGCCCGATGGCGTAAATAACGATACCACCTCAGTTTCAGTAAAGTTAGCTGCTAAAGTAAAATCAAGCGTGCCACCTAACCCCTCGGTATTCCAAGTAGCTACAAAATCAATACCCGAAGTTTCGGTATCTGCACCATTTAAGAAAAACTGCCCTGCACCTGCGCCTGAGCTGATTAATGCAGCATCTAGGCTTGAAGAAAGCCCTTTGCCTAAACGATTACTAATTACTATGCGGTCGTCAATATCAATTGAGTAGTAATCCACAGTAACATTAATGTTATCCGTTACGTTGTAGACAATACCTAAGCTGCGGTTTTGCGATTTTTCTTCTTTAAGCTTTGGAATACCTAAACTTTGTGCAAGGGTTGAATCGTTTCTGAATGTACCTACTTCTTCAGCAACTAATGAGCCGTCTTCAGCCACAACAAATTGTGTGCTGATATTGTTAAAATACAATTGCTGCATTGATGGCGCTCTAAAGCCTGAGCTTAATGCACCACGCAGTGACACATCATCAGTAATTGCCCAGTTACCCGCAAGCTTAAAGTTTACCGTGTCGCCAAAGCCTTTGTAATTATCGTAACGCAGTGCGCCTGATAAAATGACATCTTCAATTAGGTAGGTTTCTGCATCAAGGTAAAACGAAATTACATCGCGTGATTCATCAACCGATGATGCCGGCGAAGAACCACCAAAACCTTGCGTACCGCCAGAGGCATCTTCAGAGCCTACACCGCCACTTAAACCACTATAAATACTTACCCCATCAAGGGTGTCGTAATCACGATAAGCATATTCGCTGCCCTCTAAAATACGGTATTCATCGGTACGTATTTCTGCACCCATAGCCAATGAGTAGTCATCAAAGTTTTGTGTAAAATCTATATTAATGGTTTGCAGTGATAACTCCATGCCATAGGCATAGGCTTCACGTGGAATAGTACTGCGAATATCAGCGGCACTTAAACCTTGCTCGTAACGTAAAAAGTTAGCGTACGAGGCATTGATTGTGTCACTTGTTGTGTAATCAATGCTGTTTTCACCGTAGGTGTACGATACATCTAAACTTGCATCGTTATCAAAGTCGGTTTTGTAACCAAAGTTGTAAGAAATATCATCAATTGTGGTATTGATTTTAGGTAAAAAGCCTAATGGGATAGTTGCGTCGTTGTCTTGTAAAACAGGGTTACCGCCCGCATTTGCATTATGACGGAAAAACGCGGCTGATTCGTTATCGCGCGTTGAATAAGTAATAAAGCCATACAGCTCACCATCACCTAACTCATACCCTGTATTAACGGTTAAGCCAAATTGCTGAGAGTCGGCATCGCCAATACGAAAAGTGTCTCTGTCGGCGGTCAATTCACGCGGATCGCCTGCCAGTAAAGTACCGTCGCTAAGCTCTGTACAGCCATAAAACTGACACGAGCCGTGCAAACCTGCGCGGTTAGTAGGCGAGCGGTCGCGGTAATTAAGTGTTGCATTTAAGTAGCCGCTATCACCTAGGGCAAACCCTTTATTAAAATCAACGTTTACTGTTTCGCCATCACCCTCTGAGTATTGGCCGTAATTAACCGCTGCTTTGCCGCCTTCGCTGCCATCTTTTAGTACAATATTAATTACACCGGCAATTGCATCTGAGCCGTATTGCGCTGCTGCGCCGTCTCGTAAAACTTCTATACGTTTAATAGCTGAGGCTGGAATAGCATTCATATCGGTACCTGCGGTACCACGCCCTACTGAGGTATTGATATGAATAATACTTGCCTGGTGGCGGCGCTTACCATTAATAAGCACAAGTGTTTGGTCAGGCCCTAAACCACGCAGTGTTGCAGGTCGTAAGGCATCAGTGCCGTCACTGATTGACGAGCTTGAAAAGTTAAATGAAGGTGCAATAGATTGCAACATACGGCCAACTTCGGTTTGGCCTGTGTTTTCAAGTGCTTCAGCACTTAAAATATCAACGGGTACGGGTAAATCTTCTACTGAGCGCCCTGCTACGCGGCTACCTACAATAGCAATTTTTTCTATTTTCTCTTGTGCAACATCCTCTGCTGCATTCACACCGTGTGAATTTGCTGCAAGCAATGCTGGTAATACAGCTGCACTAACCCCTGAAAGCTTCATCATGTTGTTATCTTTCCTATTGATTTGTTTGAGTTTTATACTCAGTAAACCATTTTGTTCAACAACCGCATCGAGCTCAGTCCCACTTAATAATGCTTGCAGTGCATCTAATTGGGTATAAAAACCATAAACCGAATTTGCTTGGTAATTTTTTGCCAACTCATAAGAAAACACCACGGTTTGCTCTGTTTGTTTAGCAAATTCTATTAAGGCTTTGTCTGCTCGCTGCGCTTGTATATCAAATTGCACCATTTGCCCAGTGGTCTGTGTTGCCCCTTGCACACTCAAGCTAAAAATAGCCGGAGCAAGTACACTTAAACCACTAAATAAATGCGTTTGGTTACTGCGCAATTTATATAAACAGCTGACAAACAAAATTCCTCTATAGTTTTTTTATCTTTTTTTTTAAACTTTTTTTTACTAATAACATTTAAAGATGCAACTTCACCTAACATTTGTTTGATATGCATAACATTTCTTATGATTTAGTTTGCTGTGTTAGGCTCACCATATGTTCACCTAAACGCTCATGCTCAATTGCAAAGTTAGTCTGTAAACTCTCAAGTAGCCCCTCAACATCGCCAGCTTTAAAAACACCCGCCACTTTTATATTGGCAAGCTCATCGCTTGAAAGCTCAAAACGCGTAGAGGTGTAACGGCTCACTTCATTTAATGCATCGCTTAAATGCTCACCATTAAAAATTAACATGCCATTTTGCCACGCTAAATCACGCTGTACGTCATCCATAGAAAGCTGCGTGATAGGTTTAGTAATACTTTGCTCTATAATTGCTTTTTCACCAGAGATAACAATATTGGCATTGATTTTACGTACTTTTTTAGCGTTATTATCAGCCAGTTGGTAGTCTTTAAAATCGTTGGCACTTACAGCAACACTTGGGTCGGTGATCATCACTTTACCTTCGGTTACAACCAGCTCTAAATCAGAAGAGGTATTGCGTTGTACATTAAATACAGTACCAAGTGCCGTAAAGCTCTTATCGCCAGCCATCACACTAAATGGGCGCGATGCATCTTTTGCTACATTAAAACGCCCTTCACCCTTGCTCAGTAATAACTGACGACGCCCTTTGCTATAAGCTACCTCTAATAGGCTATTCGTGTTTAATTGCACTATGGTGCCGTCGGGTAAAACATACGTGGCTTGTTCGCCCACCTTCGTTGTATATATTTTGGTGTAATTTATTTTAGCCAGCTCTTCGTTGTAGCCGTTTTCAAGGTTAATTAATAAGTAACTACACACCATTAATGCTGCAAATAAGCTCGCGGCAATCGCACTAGAAAACGCCCATCTTTTTTTCTGGGGCTGTTTTACACTTCTATGCGGAAATAAACTGCTTAACTCGTTTAATACGGACAATTCATCCCATAGCTGCGCAAGTTCGTAGACGGCATCTTGATGGGCGGTGCTTTGCATCATCCAAAGCTTAAATTGCTCTTTTTCAATTTCGCTTAAGCCCCTATCAATTGCGCTGATCCATTGGCAGGCTTTTTCTAAAATTAAATCTTTTGATGTAAATTGATGAACATTACTCATTTTGCTGCCCTCTCAATTGATAGAGCCGAATTACAAGCAGAATTATGTGCCGCAGATTGGTTATGATTTTGTTCATGTTCTTTCATGTATAACATGGTTTGTAATAAACCTTTGGCAATGTGTTTTTCTACTGTGCTTTCACTTAATTGCATGTGCTGGGCGATTTCTTTTTGGCTCATACCGTACACTTTTTTAAATATAAAACATTTACGGATAGAAGAATTTAGTTGATCCGTTGCTCTGCAAAAAAGTAAAAAAACGCTCTTTTGAGGTGTACTCATCCTCAAGTTGTGAGGATTTAAGCATCGGGGGTAATTCTGCGTCGTGCTCTAACGAGTCATTAAACTTGTTATCCCACTTGGCTATATGATTAAGCGCTAAGTGCTTTGCAGTTTTAAGCATGTAACTGCGTCTAAACTGAATATCTTGTTTTAAATCAGCTTCGTAGCTTTTAATAAAGGTTTCTTGCACAATGTCTTCTACGTCATCGGGCTGTACAATACGCGACACAAAGCGTTTTTAACTGCTTAGTGATATCAACAAACGTTGATGTCATATTTACTTTGGTAGTCATCCTTAACATAGG
The DNA here is from genome assembly GCF_001596805.1 of Halomonas sp. KX33721. Taxonomy (NCBI): domain Bacteria; kingdom Pseudomonadati; phylum Pseudomonadota; class Gammaproteobacteria; order Oceanospirillales; family Halomonadaceae; genus Halomonas; species Halomonas sp. KX33721. The sequence continues at coordinate 12,720 of NZ_LVIA01000014.1, forward strand.
CCTATTGTTATTTTTATTACCGATAGATTACGAGTTTTTGGCATAAAAACAAGCGCAAATGTTAATTTAGCGTTGTTTAGGTGGGTTTTGAGTAAACAGGAGATCAAATGAGTAAATTATTAGATTACATAAGGCTCAGCTTTTTTGCAGCAGGTTTACTATTAGGGGTACAAATACCGGCCTTTGTAAGCGACTTTGGGCACGCTTTAGATGCACATTTAATTGAAGCGAATAACGCATTAGCCCCGTTTAAAAAAGATGCTCAAAACTACTTTAACAACGATTTAAACAAGTTAATTGCCCACTATGAAAATATTGGGGATGATATTGTGGGTAAGGGGGCTACCCATATTAAAAACCTCAATAATCGCCAGCACTCTTTACAAGCGGCAGTTAATAACTTTAACCAATCGCCCTATTTATTTACTTTAACCAGCGACTTTCTCACTATTAAAAAGCAAGTATGGCAACGCTTTGAAGGGCAAATAGTGTTAAAAAAAGACTCCATAATAGCAGCGCTTGTTAGCGCCATTATTATTGCTATTTTTGCTGAGTTTATTGGCTTTGTAACCTTATTCATTATTAAGCGCGGGTATTACCGCTTATTCATAGCTGGCAAATAAAGACTTCATAAACTCATAAAACACCTCGGTTTTACGGGTTGTTAAGCTATTTTGAGGCCGTAAAAACCACACCGGCGCGTCGCTTTGGGCCATTACATTGGGCATCACCTCTACTAAGTTTCCGGCACTTAGCTCATCGTTAATCGCAATTTTAGATTTAATGGCTATGCCATGTCCGGCAAGGGCTGCTTGCGTCATGTTATCGGAATTAGAAATCGTAAAGCGCGTTTTGGCATTAAAGGTGTGTATTTTATTATTTTCATCATACAGTTTTAACTGCCTTTGCCAGGGTAAACACACCCAATAGTGCGTGCTCAGTTCGCTTAGTGTACAAGGCATACCATGCTTTTTTATATAACTTGGCGCTGCACATAAAATACGGGAGTTGTTGACAATTTTACGAGAGAGCAGGCCAGAATCGGTTAATTGCCCTACTCTAATTGCCACATCTTGTGCATCATCGACCACATTGACAAAATGATCAGTAATTAAAAAGTCGAGCTTTAGTTGCGGGTATTGGGTTTCAAACTCGGTCAACTTAGGCATAACATACTTTGAAAACACCCACGGTGGCATAGTCACACGTAATAACCCGCTCACCGAAGAGCTTCGTGCGCCAATGCTGTGCTCTGCATCGTGCAAGGCTTCTATAATAGCCCCTACGCGATGATAAAATAGCTCACCGGCGGGCGATAACCTTACTCGTCTACTGTCTCTAAACACTAACACGGTTGAAAGCTCGCGCTCGAGCTTGCTTAGCCTGTGGCTTACTGTTGCCGGCGACAAACGTTGCTCACGCGCAGCTGCAAGCACCCCTTTATTTTCTACTACGGCAATAAATGTTTCTAGGTCACTTAAATTATACATACATTTGGCTAGGCAGTTTTTAGTATTTAATATTTTCGAATGAAGCTTTCAGTTTTGCAATATATATTTAAATAACTAAAACACCCATAATCGCCATACAGTTATATTCGAGATTTAATAATGAGTTTAAAAGCACAGATTGATGCCTATAACGTGCAAAAAGAAGCGAAGCTACCTGGCGATGTATTAGCCCTTATAGCGCAGACAAATGAAGAGCTCATTGCTCAGCATATAAAAGATAATGCGCTACAGGTAGGCGCTAAAGTAAGCAATTTCAGCTTAAACAATCATAGCGCTGAGCAAGTTGAGCTCGCTGATTTATTAAATAATGGCCCGGTAATAATTAGCTTTTATCGTGGTAACTGGTGTCCATATTGTAATTTAGAGCTAAAAGCACTTAATAATCACTTACCCGAATTTAAAACCCACAATGCGCAGTTAGTTGCGATATCACCACAATTACCCGACGAGACGTTGTCTAGCGCACAAAAAAAATGCCCTTGAATTCGATGTGCTTTCAGATATTAATAACAAGGTAGCAGAGCAATTTGGTTTACTGTTTACTTTAGACGAGCGTATTGTGGCGCTTTATAGCCAGTTTGGTATTGATTTTGAAAAGTACTACGGCAATAAAAGTTTTAAATTACCTTTACCAGCAACCTATATAATTAACCAAAAAGGCATAATTACGTATGCCTTTTTAAACGAAGACTATACCCTACGCGCAGAGCCTACTGATGTATTGGCCGCCCTTGAATCGGAGCAACACTAATGTCTATTTTAAAATCGTTAAAAACCATTACCCTATCACTACTTGTTGGTACTAGCCTTGCCTCTGGCTACGCTATGGCTGAGGAGCCACAGGCACAAGTGAAACCTAAAGTACTTATTTTTGATGTAAACGAAACCTTGTTAGATTTAACCTCCATGCGCACCTCTATTGGTAAAGCGCTTGGCGGGCGTGAGGATTTATTACCACTTTGGTTTTCGACCATGTTGCATCATTCACTCGTTGATACTGTAAGTGGCAATTACCACGATTTTGGTCAAATTGGCGTTGCGTCGCTGCGCATGGTTGCCAAAAATAACAACATAGCCATTACGAATGAACAAGCAAAAACAGCCATTGTCACCCCGCTTTTAACCCTACCTCCTCACAAAGATGTGAAAGAAGGACTGGCAAAACTCAAAGCACAGGGCTATAAGTTAGTAAGTCTGACAAATTCTTCAAACAAAGGTGTTAAAGCCCAGTTTGAGAGCGCTGGATTAATGTCGTTCTTTGATGCGCGTTACAGCATTGAAGATATTAAAATTTATAAACCAGACTTACGTGCCTATGAGTGGGTGTTAACAAAATTAAATGTAAAAGCAAATGAAGCAATGATGGTAGCGGCGCACGGTTGGGATGTAGCAGGTGCTAAAGAAGCCGGGTTACAAACAACCTTTATCGCCCGCCCAGGTAAAACACTTTACCCACTGGCAAAAAAACCAGACCACGTTGTGAAAGATTTACATGAATTAGCCGCTCTACTTAAATAAGCACTCCCAGCGCTAATTAATCAATACCCAAGCGGCCGATGTTAGGATGACATTGGCCGCTTTTTTATTAGGGCGTGTTGATTTTTGATAGTTAAATTTGCAGCAGTGTGGTTGGTTTTTAGGCAAGGCAGAGCCTATCAAGTGTGGTTATTCCACATAAATAGGCGAAACGCAGGAGCAGTTATCGAGCCCACTAGTTTACAAACCTCACGCCGCGATTTAAACGCCCTTAGATTGAACAAATTTCAATCCGCAAAGTTCAACACGCCCTAATCAACATTCTTAAAAACTGGCTTATAAACAAACCATTTAGCATTTTTATCTGCTAGCAATTTACTCCCCACAACGCTACTATTTAATGAATACGCAGTGGAGATAATTATGAACAGTCAAAGATTAAGCGAATTTGAAGAATACTTTCAAATAAGTGAAAGCATTCGAGTAAACTTATTTGCTGTAGAAAATCAGTTAGTGCCGCAATCTCAACTCGCGCTTGAAGACGACATACCTCCGCTATTTAAGCTAGCTAACGAAGTCAGTGAGCTTGAACAGGCCTCTTTAAGACCCCTTAGAAACCTAGGCGATTTAGCACAAGAGCTGGCGGCTTTTTTACAAGCACAGTCGCGTAAAATCGATTTAATAATGAGCCACATTTTAGCCTCAGAGCAAGCTCAAGATAACGCCATACAGTGCGATAGCTACGGCGGAGGCGGTATTCGCTTTACTTCGCCTGATGTATACGCAATAGGCCAAGCATTTAGAACAAAGCTATTTTTGCACCACGAAGCCTCAGCCGTTTACTGTTATACAGAAGTTGTGGCCGTTGAAAAACAAGACAGCGAACATTACCAATACACATTACTGTTTACTGCAATAAGAACCACAGACCAAGAATTAGTTGTCAGAGCCAGCTTACATGCACAAACACGCCAGCTAAAAAAAACGCCAAGAACTCGAGCAAATTGACGATGATTCTAGCAGCGATAAATAGCTGACATATGCATGTAAAATGCTAAACTAGCGCCACCGTAATTTGTATCAAAACTTCATGAACTTTAGACTTTTACCTGAATGGGCTGAGCAAGACGCCGTTATGCTTACCTGGCCCCATGCACAGACCGACTGGGCTGATACGCTTGAACGCGTAGAGCCTGTTTATGTTGAACTTGCAACGCATATCACAGCCGTGCAGCAGCTTGTTATTGTTGCCCATAACACGGCGCTTAAAAGCCACATTACTGCCTTGCTAACAAAAGCGAATATAAACTTAAGCCACGTGCACTTTGTTGTTACACCAACAAACGATACCTGGGCACGGGATCACGGCCCTATTACCTGCGCAAATATTAACGACGCTCGCCAACTTAAAATTTACGACTTTATCTTTAATGGCTGGGGTAATAAGTTCGAAAGTGCCCTCGATAATAAAATTAACGCAGTACTGGTAAACCAGCTAAGTAATCCAAACACTGATTACCAAGCCCTGAATGTGGTACTTGAAGGTGGCGGCATTGAAATTAACGAACACGGTGTGTTGCTTACAACCAGCGAATGTTTACTGAATAAAAATCGCAACCCCGATTTATCATCAGGCGATATTGAGTCAATTTTAACAACACATTTAGGCGCAACTGACTTTTTATGGGTAGATCATGGCTACTTAGCCGGTGACGATACCGACAGCCATATCGACACACTGGTACGTTTTGCCCCCAATAATACACTTGTGTATGTTAAGTGCGATGCTAAAGAAGATGAGCACTTTAACGAATTAGATGCGATGGAAAAGCAACTGCAAAGCTTTAAAACGCAAAATAATACCCCATATACGTTAATTGATTTGCCGTGGCCAAAACCAGTGTTTGATGATGACAACACCCGTTTACCGGCAACGTACGCAAACTACTTGATTATCAATAATACGGTTTTAGTCCCGACGTATAACGATGACAACGACGCACTGGCGCTAGCGCAAGTTCAAAAAGCATACCCAGCGCACACTATTATTGGCGTTAATTGCCTACCTATTATTGAACAATTTGGTAGTTTACATTGCATTACCATGCAATTACCTCGTGGATTTTTAGCTGGAGCAGCACAATGACAAGCCCTGCAAAATTAACCGTTGCCTTAGTGCAACAAACTAACAGTGATAACGCCTGCCAAAATATGGCAAAGTCGATTGCTGGCATTCGTGATGCTGCTAAAAAAGGCGCACAGCTTGTGGTTTTGCAAGAGCTGCATCGTAGTCTGTATTTTTGCCAAACAGAAGATGTTGATGTATTTGACCTAGCCGAAACAATKCMGCTAACCAGCAGCAGGCCCAGACCAATATCGACGCGCATTTCTGAGCTGCCTGGGCGGCAGCTAACAACGCGCTGGCGAGTGTATGCAGCGCGGTAATTTTCTGAGCTGCCTGGGCGGCAGCTAACCAGATACGACGCCGACCGAGCTATTCGAAGATTTTCTGAGCTGCCTGGGCGGCAGCTAACTTAATCAGGTCGCGGCGGGCGAGTCTGGTTGATTTCTGAGCTGCCTGGGCGGCAGCTAACTAGAGCATATCAAATATAGTGTGCTGATTGTTAAAGAGCTTTAAGTGAAAAAAGCGGCACCACCCTTTTCAAAGTGATACCGCTAAGTGGTTGATTATTCGTTGCCAATTACTTCAATGAAAAAAAGGGTCAAAACCACGGCACCGTCGCTTGGGGGCTTAACCCATAATGGTTGAATGTTCCTCCAACCTCGCTATCTGCAGGCTTGCTGTGCTTAATAAACAAGCTGAAGCGCTGCTGAGTAGAGCGGCTATTGATCGTCACAAAGGGCAGCTCAATGCGTTTGTCTGCCACTTTGGCGTATAGCTGTTTGGCTTCCGCTTCCGTGATGTTGTGACGCTTGGCATAGCGTTTGGCACGGCTGGGGCTGCCCGTATTAAACTGCCGCCTCGACACGTTAATTTGCTTAGCATGGTCGGGTGCCGCCAGCACTTCGCTTACGCTAACGTGGTCTCGCATCCCCGTTAGCCATGCGTCACTCATTAGCTGTTTTAGACGCGCTTGAGTGCCGTGCAATCGCAATTGATCGCCCAAGCTGCGCGCGCGAACGCCGTGTTTATGCAGGGGAAAACTTACGCCGATATCGTCGCTTTCCAGGTCAAACAGCGCCCGGTGCAGTTTGTTATACAGCGCGCCCATTAGCATCGCTGGAGCAAAGTCAGGATCAGGTCGCAGCCGAATATCAATATAGTGATCCATGGCTTACCCCGCTTCGCCGAACACACCGCCTCGGATCAGCGTTGCCATCACAAAGTGCTGATTTTCCTTGGAGGGCACTTGGTCTTTAATCATCCAGTTATCTAGCAATGAGTAAAAGTCGGCCTTCTGCTTGGGCTGGCGATACGCTTTGCCCTGGGTGGTCACTGAACCATAAGGCTCGACAGCAATAGGCCCAAGGTCTTCATCGTTTTCATTGGGGTACCAAGTGTCGATGGTACGGATGGCATTACCCAGCTTCTGCGAGTGAATACCGGCAATATCGCTAACGTGGTAAAGCGTTTTGCTTTTGTCGCCTCGGCCTCGATCAAGAATCAGCTCTTGAGAAGGGAACACCTCTTGACCACTGCCCATGCGGACATAGGCCACCACTTCTAGCAGCAAGTGCTGCTCGCCCGCCAACGCAGCGGCGATGACACCCGCAAGTTCTTTAAGCTCGGCAGTATCCTCGAAGGCACGCAACGAAAGTGACAGTGCATCAAACGTCCACTCTTTGGTGGCTTTGCCTTGCGCTAACTGGCGAATGCTGACTTCTACTTGCTCTGCGCCCATGCGGTTGCGCCACAAAAAACGGCCATTGGCGAGGTTATTAGCGTAACGATGCGCCAGTTCGCCGAAGCCTTGTGCTTGTTTATATTCGGCAACGGCCTGTTCTAGCTTGGCTTGGTACTCAGCGTTATTACAGGCTGACGGTGTTCCAGCACCAGCCAGTACGCGCAGAGTGAAGCGGGTAACTAGGGTATCTGCATCATGGGGCAGTGTGGCTACATCGACGGTTTGTAGGTTGGGGTTTTCAATCGCAGCATCTAGTTTCGCGGGGTCTTGGTCTTTGGCTTTCAAGCGGTTGGAAATGGTACCGCGCACCGATTTTTCGCGCACCTTAACCGGCTGCCACTGCTGTTCATCTTGCCGCTTATCCCATTTGCTGGCGTACAGAAGCGCATCGGAAGGGTCGAGCTTGCGCTCAAACGCGAGGACGGAAGCGGTTTTGAGGGTATCGTTTTTAGCCATGATAAAGCTCCTTGTTTACTGTGCTGAGGCGCGAAGGTGATAGTCGTTATTGAGACGGTAGAGGCCCGCTTCTTCGTCGTTATCAACGTACCAAAGCAGGTCTTCAGGTTGCTTCATGCGGTGCGGGCTAACCCATTCACCCATGGAATAGAGGCTTTCGACAAAGCGGAACGGGGTCTTGATATCGCGGGCGTTGGCGACTTCACCTGGTTGGAAAAGATCTGAAATAGCGCCATAACCCACTGGAATGGGCACCAGCCAGCCACGATAGGGCCGCTGCGCCTGCCAAACGGGCTTCTCGTTGGGTTCGCCTTCATTTTCTAACGTGCACACATGGTTAAGACGAGAGAGGTCTAACCATGCATCCAGTAAACTGGCGTCTGGATGTTGCTGTTGCAGTGTTTGAAGGTGCTCGGTGAGGTAATCATCCCGCAGTGTGAGGGCAAAGCCCGGCAGCCAGCGCCGCTTTAAGCGCGCGAACTGCGTTTGACGCCGCTCTTCATCGTCATCAAGCATGACCCATTGCGGGCGTTGTTTGTGGCTTGGTACCGCACGGTTAGGGATGACACTGCCTCCGGCAATGCGCATGCCCGATACAATCTCACTGATTTGATGGGCGATAACCTCATGCTCGCTTTCTGCAGCGCCGGTATCAATCGAGAAAATCAGCGTGATATCCAGATGGATACGCCCTTCTTCTACAATCGCTGCCGTACCGCCTGTCTTATCCACCGGATTACGCGTCAGGTGAAAGCCACGGATGTAACCACCCTCAGTGGCCTGGGCTTCAAAGTCATGGCAAATAACCCCAACGCGGCCTAACGAAACAGGAAGACTCGCCTCTGCTAACTTCCGCTCTAGAGCATGCATCAAACCTACAAATGCACTCATGGCAGGAAAGCCCCAAGTCATTGGGCTGGAAATCGCGTTGGCGTTTTGTACCCGTAGGCGTGGCAGAACTAGGAGGTTTTTTACTTCACTCATCGTCATCACCTCCTGGCAGGTTGGTTAAGTCTTCCGTTAGGCTTTCCATCCAGCGGCGATCACGATCCTGCAGGCGTTGAGGGGTCGCATCTTTTGCGAGCGCTTTCTTCCAGTGCCGGAACTCCACATCCCCCAAAGGCAGCTTTCCGCCTAACGCGGTATTGAGCCAGCTAGCAAAGCGGTGGCGAATATCGTCGGCCCACTCCACACTGTTTCGCGCTTCACGAAAAGCGATATCCTCTTCGGCGCGACCAGGGTCTAGCCAATACATTTCTTCTACTGATAATTCGCACTTTTCATCGTCGCTCCAGCCCGCAGGCAGGCTATGCATCTGCATGGCAAACAGCGCCAACTCATCCATCAACATGGCGGTGTAGTCATCGCGCAGGTCGCGGGTGTGCATGTCTGACGTAGGGTTGGTTTCAAGAAACTGTTTGAGGTCTTTAACCAGCGAACGTACGTCTGAACGACTGCCAAAGACGCCAGGATGAGAGAAAACCGATGCGACTTTCAGCGGTGGGCGAATATCGCGCACATTCCAACTGGGTGGCATGGAAGCTAACAAATAGTTATTGCCGCCCCGCTCGCTATTCAGCTGCGAGATGTTTTGTGGCTTGGTGCCACCCATTTTCTGTGCAGCCAAGTTGGGATAACTGCGCACCGAGTGCTCAGCGTATTTGCCTTCCCGCTTGGCTTTACGTGCCTCTTTGGCCTCTTCGCTAAAACGGTCATAGTTAATGGTTTGAAAGACACGGTGCGCCAGAGAAGTGGCGTAGAGCGGTGCTATCAGATGGAAGTTCTCAGCGTCATTTTCTACGTCTGCGGCATCATCTCCCACCAGCCAGTAGAGCTGTTTGCCTCGGGTATGCGAGGCATGCTCACCGCGCGGTTCGGTAATCGCTGCAAAGGCGCTGATCCACGCCTGAGCTTGCTCAGGATTATCGCTTAACGCTTTTGCCAGCTCAGTGTCATTTTCCAGCGCCCGCTCAAGCAGCGACTTTCCCTCAAATTGCAGCTTCAAGAACTTATAGACATCCAAGGCGGCAGCGTTCCCTACGACATCGCCCGCAAAATCAGCGGGCAGCGTGTGGCTGCCGACAAGAGAGTGGTTATTTAGCGACTCAGGTGGGGCGTAAAGATTGGAGCCTTTGGCATCGGGATGAATAGGCTTGAGGGAGTGGGTGACGACTTGTAGTTGGCCAACGCGTCTTGCTGCATCGTTGACCCAGGTATCGAATTGAAATTGCTCCACTAGCGCCTGGTATTTGGGATCGTCGGGCTGCAGCTTTTCCGCCTTGGTATCGAAGCGCTCTTTTAAAAATTGCTCAATCGCACTTCGAACACCCTTCTGCTGACTATTTTCCATAGATCATCCTTAAGGGACTCACTTAATTAAAATGAAGCTGCATTCACACTAAGCCAACCCTCATATTTTTGCAAACCAATTATTGCGCAGCATGCAGCATATAGCTCCCTGTGCTATTATTTTATCTCTGTTGGACATACAGCTCAGTAAAATTAATGCGCTGCAATTTTTAGCTGCCGCACAGGCAGTCCCAGCGTGACATCCTTTTAATTCAGTACTACTATTAGTACTACTATTTGAGAGCGCTTATGGCAAAGCTTGATAAGCTTTTGGATAAAGCACGTCGGCAGCCTAAAAGCATGGGCTTCGACGAGTTAGCGTATCTTTGCGATCACTACTTTGGCCCTCCTCGCCAGCAAAAAACCAGCCACAGGGTGTATAAAACACCTTGGCCCGGCGACCCTCGCGTTAATATCCAGCGGGGCAAAAATGGCGAAGCCAAGGCTTATCAGGTACGCCAAGCGCTCGCTGCCATTGATAAATTGTCGTCATCAGCATGACGATTGGAGTTGCACCATGGTGAACCATACCCATTACACCTACCGCATTCGCTGGTCTGAAGAAGACGACCAATTCGTTGGTTTATGCACCGAGTTGCCCAGCCTCTCTTGGCTTGCCGATACTCACCAAGAAGCGCTGGAAGGTATTCTTTCCCTCGTTGCCGATGTAGTGGTCGATATGGAAGCCGAAGGCGAAACACCCCCCACTCCACTTTCTGAACGCCACTACTCTGGTCGTTTTAATGTGCGCATTCCCCCGGAAAAACACCGTGAGCTTGCGATTAAAGCTGCAGAGGAAAATATCAGCCTCAACCGCTTAGTCAGTGACCGGCTCGCGAACGCTTAGCTAGCGGCTGCGCCAAAACCCCAACACCGGGTGATACCCCCACCGCTGGTTTCTAGCCGAGGCAGTGACCGTGCCGAAGGTACGGGCGGCGCGATCCAGGGAGATAGCCAAGTCTTCCGCTAAGTCAGCCAGCGCCGTTAAGTAGTCGCTTGCGCCCCATGGTTGTATCCGCTCGCCCTGTTCTTCTGATAGATCTATCCGCAACAGCAGGCTTTCTTCCACCGGTACGTAGAGCTTTTCGCCTCGCTTTGCGCCATCGTCTACGCGGTGTAGCGTCCAGGTTTCACCGCCCTCATCAGGCAGCAGCGCTAGCGTTATTTCAGGTTCGGGCTGCTGGCGAAATGGATCACGCTGAATCAATACACCGGTTAAATGTAGTTGCGGCATCACATGCCAGCTGTAGGCTCCTAAGGGCGGAGGCTTGGGCGTTTTGCCAATTCGTAACTCTTTTTTGGTTAGCGGCTCGGCAGGCTGCTCGATCATCAGTTGGTGCAGCCGCTCATGTTCCAAATCGACAAGGCTATCTTTGGCGTGCAGTGTTTCCCGCGCCAGCACACGGGGGCGGGCGTCAATCACCTTGTACTCATCTTCCGTTAACAACTCACTAAGCGAGTGGCTACTTAGCCGCCATTGAAGATCTGTTTCAAAACCAGGTTTGTGAAAAGCAGGCTTTCCAGGCTGCTCCCAATGCTTGAGATTGGTATCGAGCAGCAAAATATTGGGCGACTCACACACCTGCTCGCGATGTCGGCGTACGCGGCCCGCCAACTGAATAATCGAGCGCATGGACGATGGCTCTACAATGGCCCAGTCATAGTCGTGGTCGCGGCCCACCTCCGTTACCGGCGAGCCAAGCACGATAAACAAGTGGTCGCTCTCTTCACTGCTATCCAATAGGCGGCGGATATCCGGCTGCTGAAAAACGCGATCAGGCTCCGCCCGTTGCAGTGTTCGATCTAACTGGCGCTCAATGCCAGAGCGCATCACCAACGGGTGGCGGGAGTGGTAAACGCAGAGGTGGATGCGCACACCTTCCGGCGCGCCCTGCTGAAACAGCACCCTGGCGACATCCACTAAGGGATCAATATTAGCCATGCGAACCAAACCAAAGCTGACCCGCTTGCCCGAATGTGGATCAACGGAATGATGCTGCTGGTGAAGCGCTAGCGCATTCTCACGCAGCAGGGTTGCGGTGGCGGGCCTTATCTCTTCAGGGCGTTTGCCCAACGGCGGCAACGCTAATATATCCGCGCGGCGGCGTACCGGGCTTTTGGCGAGGCGTTCTAACCGACGTTTGGCAAAGTCTTGATGCGCGGCCTTGAAGGTCTCGCTACTGGCACAGCTTTCATGCTGGCGGTCGTGCTCGTCGAACCAGGCGCAGCAAATGTCCACCGCCAAGCCCGGTTCGCCCCGGTGGCGCTGAAAGGCTTCACGCCCACTGCGATAGGCTTCATACAAACCCTCCATCAGCGCAGGCGGCAAGGTGGCAGATGACAGCAGCACCCTTGAACCTAGTAGCCCCGCCCAATTGACTAATCGAGTAAGCGCAGGCAGGTCGTTGATATCGAAATCGTCGATTTCATCGAGCACTAAATCGCTGCTCATCAGGCGCAGCATGGGCACGATCTGACGCCCGCCGCGCGTGCTCTCCGTGGCGGGCATTAGATGATCAACGGTACATACCAAAATGGGAGCGGCAATCAGCGCGCGAGTGCCCGGCTCATCGCTTAAACGGCGCAGTACCGGGTGACTATCAAAATTGCCGTCAAACACCACGTGAGCATCTTCTTCAATCAGCACCTGTTTGGAGGCTGAACCACTGGCTTCGGCTTCTTGCTCGTAGTGCTCAAACAGGGCTTTATTAGCGCTGCCACCCACGCGCACGGCGAGCTCGTCTTCACCTAAATGCAAACGATCACGTAAAGCTTGGCCGGTTTGAAGGGTTAGGGTGCGCAGCCCTAGCGCAATGCTAAAACGCGCGCCCTGCTGAGGGTTGGCCAGAGCGTACATAATGCGCCCATTGGCGAGGGTTTTACCGCAACCGGTAGACGCCATGTTAATGCCAAAAAAGCCTTGGCGCTGACTGCGCTCCCTAAGCGATTGGGCCAGGTCGAAAGCTTTATCCTGCCAGCGAAAGCGTGGGTGGCTACTGCGCTTACGAAAGCCTTTATGGCGCGCCAAGCGAGGCAAGTGGCTGTCTACACTGGGTAGCGCACGGGCGACCGCAGCGGCGTGTTTCTCAACTCCTAAAATATGCTCGTCTAACGGCTGATTGGGCTTGCCGGTTTTGCGCACGGTATTGGCTATTAATGGGTAGTTGGGTTCGCCGCGTACACGGTGCAGAGGGTCTTCAAGGCTTGAGTAGTGGTGGTCGGCCAGCATGAGGCTAAGCCGCGCTAAATGCATGACGTAGTGGCTTTCCAGCCAGTGGCCATCCTGTTGCAGCCGCGCCTGTAACCGCGTGGCAAGCTTCGTTGCGCGCTCACGCCAGCGTTGCGTGCTAACGGGTAATCCGCCCTTGAATTGCCAGTAGGGCGCGATGCGCGCTGGGTCTTGCGTCTCGGGAATCTCATTCCACTCAGCACTGATGGACTCAAACAACTGGGGCAGCTGTTCAGCTTGCAGGTTGGTCTTTCCACCCCAGCGCTGGGGCGTATCAGCATCCGTTGGCGGCGGCTTCAGCGGCAGGCGGTGGTGACTAAGCACCAACCAACCAAGAGCGGCAGCCAGCGGTGGCAAACGACTAAACACCGCTGAAGTAGCGCCGTCTAGCCCATCACGCTCTAACCCCACCAGCCAGTCCTGCTCTTGATAGTCACCTTCGGCCAGGCGCGCCAGCCAGGTGGCGTCATCGTCACTCCCCACAAAGGCTTGAAACAGACGCAGCGATATCCACTCATGACGGTATAAGTTGCGCCCATCTACTTTGCCTTTGAGCCGCTGCTGAAAAGCATCACAGGCTTTCCCAAGATCGTGCAGTAACGCGGCCAAGGCAGTGAGCAAGAGAATATCTTCACCGCTGTGCCAGTCATTTTCATCGCGGCGGCGCAGGATATCTCGGGCGGTGGTATTGGTCGGTACGGCTCCATTGAGATTGAACTGGGCAGCATCCCCCACCACCCACATCAGCTCGCTGTGGTCGTGGCCACGAATCCAGTGACAGGCAACGGCGGTGTTCTTACGGGCGGTTTTACGCAACAGTTTACGCAGTGTATCCAGCCCAGCTTGGGTAATCGGCGTTTGCCAGGTGCGGTCGCCCCGGCGTTCGGCAAACTGGTCGAGTATGCGCCGTGTTTCTTTAAGGGCATTTTTATTGCACTGGGAAATCAGCAGTATGTTCATTACTCACCGCTCCCCAGCCCGTGAGCAACTTCCTTGAGCGTATCAATCATGAAATCGAGGGATTCGGTGCGGGTTAAGCGCTCAATGCACGCTTGGCGGAACTCTTGCTCTTCATCGCCGCGCATGGCGGAAATAAACGCCTGGGGCAGGATGACGGCGTCTTTTACCAAGTCCGCCACATCAAAAACCAAGCCGCCCCGGCGGGTTTTACCGTGCAGTACTGCCAATCCATGAGGAATCCCCAGTACCCAAGTGGCGGTCGCCGCCAACCCGTAAGCGAGATAGTTGCCGTGATCGAGAAAGCGATTGGCGGGATCGGTGCCTGTGCCACGCTTGGCGCGGGTAAAGTCGCCGTAACCTACGGCAATAACGGCAAGCTTAAAGAGCGTCTTGGTCAGTCGCGCTTCTAAAGTGAGTAGGTCAATCGTGCTAGGTGCTTGGCTAATCGCTTCGCGGTGATGGGCAAGGGCACTGTGTAGGTGGTCGGTGGCAATGCTAAAGCCTGCCTCTTTCATCACACGGCTTGTCCACAGCGCTTCAATACGCGCAAGGCGCGCTTGCTGAAATGCGCGGGCGGCATCCAAGCGTTTGGCATCATCAAACCAAAAACGCACCCAGTATTGGAGATACTCCGTGGGCCGGTACTCACTTTGTGGTGTCAGCCAAGCAACATCGACATCCACTTCATTGGCAGCAAATAGCGGTGTGCCACCGCCTCCACAGAATCCGACTAACACACCCGCTTTGGCGAGTTCACGCATGGCGGCTTGGGTAATGGAGGTACCTGTCCCCAATAAAATCGAGGTGGTATTGGCAATGGGGATATTCCAGTAGCGGGATTTGCTGCCCTCATCGGTCACGTACTCCACTCGCCCACCATTCACCAATACTCGGCAGTGCTGGAGGTAATAAAGGTTTGCACGCTTGGAATGCAGGATGGTTTTAAGGTCAGAAGGCGAAAAGTCATCCATGGCAGCTCTCCCTATACTTTTTACCTATCTAATCATCCTTCGCTTTATAACGCCATTAATCTTCGCCATTCTTAGCCCATCTGATTCACCCCGGCCCTGCGCTATCGTCGTGCTACGCTTAATGCTAATTCACGGCTTTTAGGTGTTCTGTTATGCGCTTACGTCAACTTTCACGGGGTACCTTGGCGGCGGGGGCGGCGCTGCTGCTGTCGCTGCCTGCTCAGGCACAAACCAGTGCCGATTGGGCAGCTTACGATGAGGTGTTTGAAAGTGGGGCGCAGCACGCGCAGTGGTGGGATGCGGGTTGGACGGGCATCTATGCTGCAAGCCTTGCGTTTGATGCTTACCAAGCCAGCGAAGCCAACGACCCGGACGACCGTTTTGATGCCCGCGTAGGAGTCGTAAAATCCGCCTTAGCGCTGGGCGGTATGCTGACGGATCGCCAGCCGCATCAGGCGGCGCTGGTAGAGTACGAGCGCCTTAAAGCGCAGGGTGAGTTAAGCGGCGTGCAGGCGTTGGGGCTTTCGCTTGCCCAGGCGGAGCGTGAACGCCGTGGGTTTGAGGCGCGGGTTAGCTCGCTGGTGGTGAACACGGTGGCGGGGGCGGTAATTGCCGCTGACGGTCGCGAGCGGGATGGTGCCATCAACTTCGCTACAGGCATGCTGATTAATGAGCTGCAAATTTGGACGCAGCCTAATCAGGCCTCCAGCGCGATTAACCGCTTTCAGCCTGCCCGCGTGTCTCTTGGCCCCATCACGTTAGAAGGCGAATACGCGCTGATGGTATCGCCCCAGCAGATTGGCGCTACCTGGCGCTATTAGGTCGTTACCTTCTCTCTTTATCTATGTTTAGTGCCTGAATTGCCATTGTCGCTTTGTTAGGCACTTTTGGAGTGGGCGGAAGATTAGCGCGCTTACCGTTGTCAGCGCGCCGTGAGCGCGTAAAATATCCGCCACTTTTTTGGTTTCACCAAATGTTATGTTATAACTTATTTATTCGATAGCGAGGACGCTCGATGAGTGAGCACATGCATCGCCATAACAAGGAAGGCCCTTGTCATTTTTCGCTGATGTCGTTGTCTGCCACTAAGCGGTTGGGCTTTGTCGCGCTCCCGTTGCTGGCGCTTTGGGGGCTGGTGGTGTGGGCAGGCGGGTGGCCGTTATGAGTGAACGTTCCTCTTCGCGTTTGCAGCTGCACGACCTGCACTTGGCCCAGGGCCGTCGCACGGTGTTAGAACATGTGGATGGCGATATTAAGCCCGGCGCGATTACCGCATTAATCGGCGCGAACGGTGCCGGTAAAAGCACGCTGATTCAGGCCATTATGGGTGAGCTTCGGCCGATTAGCGGCAAGGTGGTATGCACGGTGGATAAAGCGCGCCGTGCCTGGCTGCCCCAGCAGCTGGCGTTAGACCTCACCTTCCCCATGAGTGTGGAAGAGCTGGTGATGACCGGCAGTTGGCCCAGCCACGGGGCGATGAAAGGTTACTGTGCGGCCCACTATCGCAAAGGCCGCGAGATTATGGCGCGCCTGGGTATTTCTCACTTGGCTCACCGCCCGCTGGGCGAGCTTTCCGGCGGCCAGCGCCAGCGGGCGCTAATTGGCCGCACGCTAATGCAGGAAGCAGAGCTGCTGCTGCTAGACGAGCCGTTTGCCAACGTAGATAGCGATACGGTCGATATTTTGATTCGCATCTTGCGCCAGATGGCCGATGAGGGTGTCACGATCATTATTGTGCTGCACGATATGGACCACCTGCGCCGCTTGGCGGATGAGGTGTTGATGCTGAATGGCGGCCATGGCCGTTGGGTCGCTCCCAGCGCGCTCAACCACCAGCATGCCCCGGCCCAAGTGGTGCCGTTTACCTTAGGAGGCCGTCATGCTGGCACTGCTTGATGCATGGTTCATTGCACCGTTTGATTACGGCTTTATGCGCCGTGCCGTGGTCGGCGGGCTTGCCCTTTCATTGGCCGCGCCGCCGCTGGGGGTGTTTTTGGTGCTGCGCGGCATGAGCCTGATTGGCGATGCCATGGCCCACGCGATTCTGCCCGGCGTGGCGCTGGGCTTTTTGCTGGCAGGCTTTTCGCTGCCGGTGATGAGCGTGGGCGGCGTGCTGTTTGGGGTGATGGTGGCGCTGCTAGCAGGGGCGGTGTCGAAAATGGGCGGCCAGCGGGAAGATGCCGCTATGGCGAGCTTTTTTATTATTTCGTTAGCCGCCGGGGTCATGCTGATTTCCATGGGCGGCAGCAGCGTGGATTTAACCCACGTGCTGTTCGGCTCCATTTTGGCGATTAACTCCACGGCGCTGCTGCTGATTGCCTCTATTAGCACGCTGATTGTGATCACTCTGGCGATTATTTTCCGCGCCCTGGTGGTGGAGTGTTTAGACCCGCTGTTTTTACGCGGCCAAAGTAGTCGTAGCGGTTGGGTACATAGCGTCTTTTTAGGGCTGCTGGTACTGAACTTAACGGCGGGCTTCCAAACCCTGGGCACGCTGATGGCCGTTGGCTTAATGATGCTGCCCGCTACGGCGGCACGGTTTTGGAGCAAGCGGTTAGAAGGCTTGATCGGGATTGCCGTGGTGTTAGCAATGCTGGCCAGCACTGGCGGGCTGCTGCTGTCGTTCCATTTAGACACGCCCTCAGGCCCGAGCATTATTTTGCTGGCAGGGGTGGCGTATTTACTCTCGGCGCTGTTTGGCCGTTACCACAGTTTGGCCGCTAAGTTGCGGCGCAAAACCACGCCCTTGGCGCTGGAGCAGTCGCACTAGCGGATTGATGTTCATACGGTTATTTCTTAAATCAGGAGCATGTTATGTCGCTTTTCTCTTCATCGCGTTGGCTGGTGGGCGTTTCGGCCATGTTGGCACTGCCTGCCGCCATGGCCAACGAGCGGGTGCAGGTTGTCACCAGCTTTTCTATCTTGGCGGATATGGTGGAAAACGTCGGTGGAGAGCATGTGACGGTCAGCTCGCTGGTGGGCCCTGATGGCGATGCCCACGTTTTCTCCCCCAGCCCTGGCGATGCCCGTGCGCTAGCCGGGGCTGACTTAGTGGTCTTCAACGGCTTGCTGTTTGAGGGCTGGATGGAGCGCCTGATTGACTCAAGCGATTATAGCGGCCCGATGGTCACCGCCACCGACGGCCTTTCTCCGCGCGCTTTTGCAGCGCATAGCGATGATGAGCACAGTCACGATGCGCATGAGCATCATGACGAGCATGAGCATGAAGAGCACGGCCACGACGAGCATGCCGGAGACGACCATAGCGATCACGATCATGGCGATGACGACCCTCACGCTTGGCAGGACCTGCAGCAGGCCAAGGTTTACGTCACCAATATTCGTGATGGTTTGATCGAGGCGGATAGCGCCAATGCGCAGAGCTACCAAGCCAACGCCGAGCGCTACTTGGCTGAGTTAGATGCCACCGATGGGGAAATTCGCGAGCTGCTGAGTGAGATTCCCCCGTCTTCCAGTGTGATTACCGGGCACGACTCATTTGGCTACTTCTCTAGCGCCTATGGCGTTAATTTTCTCTCGCCGGTCGGGCTCTCTACCGAAGCCGACCCCAGCGGCGCCAGCATGGCGGCTTTGGTGGATGTGATTGAGCAGGAGAACGTGCAAGCGCTGTTTCACGAGAACATGACCAACCAAGCGATCATTACACAGCTGGCGGAAGAGACTGGCCTGCCTATTGCAGGCACCCTTTACGCGGATGCGCTGGCCAGTGAAGGCGATGCTAGTACGTACCTGGGCATGATGCGCCACAATGCGCAGGTGCTGCACGACGCTCTTGCAGAGCCGGGCCATGATGATCATGGTCATGACGACCACGACCACGACGATCATGGTCATAGCCACTGATTCATACCGTGAAGACAAAAATACCGCCGACTCGGCGGTATTTTTTTGCATTGCATTTTGCGCGGTGGATGGGGAGACTTGCATCACCGACTTTCGTTAACGCTGTTTAAACCACTGCAAAGAGCCAATGCCATGCGCCTAAACGCCGATTTTAGCCACTTTGCCTGTGTCACGCCGGAGCAGTACCGCTGGGTGGCCTCCCCCAGTGCGGGCGTGGAACGAATGATGCTGGATCGCATCGGCGATGAAGTGGCCCGCGCCACTAGCCTGGTGCGCTATGCGCCTAATAGCCAGTTCAGCCACCACACCCACGACGGCGGCGAGGAAATTTTCGTGCTAGAGGGCGTGTTTGCGGATGAGCATGGCCGCTACCCCGCTGGCAGCTACCTGCGTAACCCGATTGGCACTGGCCATACGCCGCAGATTGGCGAAGAGGGCGCGCTGATACTGGTTAAGTTGCATCAGTTTGATGAGAACGACCTGCTCCAACTGGCGATTCCTGCTCACCGCTTGCCCTGGCAGCCTGACCGTCGGCCGGGCATTACCTACAAAATGCTGCACACCTTTGGCGATGAGCGGGTCAGCCTGGAGCGTTGGGAGAGCGATACCACCATCGACTACCCTGCCCTGCCCGGAGGCTTAGAGCTATTGGTGCTGGAAGGTTCGCTGTGCGACGCGGGCAGCGAATACCCGAAAGGCAGTTGGTGTCGCTACCCACCGGGTGCGGCCCCGCAGCTTCGTGCAGGCCAACACGGTGTGATGATGTACGTTAAGCGCGGGCACCTATCTGACGCCCTTTCCCAGGCTAGCGCGCCAGGCCAATAAATGGCAGCAGAGTGAGCAGCGCAATCAGAACCACCGCCACCATGACCAGCGTTACCTGAAACGGGTGCTCCGCTAAGCGACGCCAGAGGGTTGGCGCTTCATTGCGGGCCAGCGCCTCTTTATGGGCTTGGCGTGCGTTAGCTTGGCGTTCGGCCTGATACTCGGCCAATGCGGCCTCTGCGTCATCACGCTGGACAGGGTTGCGCAGCCAAATGGCATCGACCCCCAGGCGGAAAAAACCCGCCTGGGTTTCGTACACATCAAAGCCATGCTCATCCAGCAGTTGGCGGACTTCCATGGCTTCTTCATCGGTTACATGGCGCAACCGAAACAGCAAATGGGCCATCTTAGTCGCCCATGGCTGCCATGCGGTCGGCTTGAATCACTTCAATCCAGTAGCCATCCGGATCTTTCACGAAGATAACGTCTTTCATCTTGCCCTGGTCGGCACGCTTCACGAAGGTTACGTCGTGCTCATCAAACCACGCCTGGGCGGCTTCTAAATCCGGCACGTTGAAGCAGATATGGCCAAAGCCCTGGGGCTCGGCGTTGCCATCGTGGTAGGCAAAATCCTGCTGGGTTTCGGTGCCCCAGTTGTGGGTCAGTTCTAACAGGCCTTTCTGACTAAAGGTCCAGGCGGTGCGGGCTTGGGTTTCTTCCGGCACGCTGTCGCTGGCTTCCACGTTGGCGAGGAAGTAGAGCGAAAACTGCATCTCTTCAAAGTCCAGGCGGCGCAGCACCTGCATACCGAACACTTTGGAGTAGAACGCCAGGGCGCGTTCCGGGTCTTTTACCCGCAGCATGGTGTGGTTTAAGCGAAAACCCTGAGTTTGTGGGGCAACGGGGGCAACGCCTGGGTGCTGTTCACCTTGAAACGACATACAACTCTCCTATTGCGGGTTGGGGCATTATGAAAAGTATGCTGATATAACGCAAATTCTTTGACGAACATATTACCTTGTACAAGGCTTAGGCTGCTAACAGCGTCAAGCTGTCTACCGCTATTTGCGTATTGATCATTTTGCTTACTTCCCCCTGTTATGAGGGCGCAGGTTGTATATTTCCAGCCCTCACCCAAGGACCCTTTATGTTCCGCGATCGAAACGTACTAGGTGAGCCGTTAACACCCTGCCGCCACTCTCTTAATCGTTGCTGAAAAGTAGCGGCTGCACTGGGGCTTTACAGCCTCGCTCAAGGCTAGGATAGTACCCACCAACGACAGGGGCGCCGCTTGGCGGCTGAGAAGCACCCTTCGAACCTGAACCGGATAACGCCGGCGTAGGGAGTCGTGGTGCTCACCACCACCCCCTTCGCCGGGAGGAAACCATGACCTACCCCCCACTTGGCGACATGCTCACCACTCTACGCGAGTCTACGCCGCTTGTTCACTGCATGACTAACTATGTTGCGATGAACAGCACGGCTAACCTACTGCTGGCTACGGGTGCCTCGCCTGCCATGCTGCATGCCCCTGAAGAGGTGGCTGAATTCACCGCAATAGCGGGCGCACTCTCCATTAACATTGGCACGCTCTCTACCCCTTGGGCAGAGTCGATGCAGCTTGCCGCTCGCACGGCTAAAGAAACAGGCACCCCATGGGTGTTAGACCCAGTAGCGGTCGGGGCCACCGCCTTTCGTCAGCAGGTCTGCACCGCGCTGCTTGCCCATCGGCCTAACGTCATTCGCGCCAACGCATCGGAAGTCATGGCGCTCACTGGCTTAGCCAGCCAAGGTCGCGGCGTCGATGCCACCACCACAACGGAGGATGCCGCCCAAGCGGCGATCAAGCTGGCACAGCAGCAGTGCTGCATTGTTGCCATGACCGGCGAAACCGATTTTATTACCAATGGCACCCACCACTACCGTTTAACGGGCGGCCACGCGCTAATGCCGCGCGTAACCACCCTGGGCTGCGGGTTAAGCGCTTTGGTAGCGGGTTTTTTGGCCGCCAACCAGGCCCATCCACTTTCGGCAACGCTGGCTGCGCTGGCGTGCTTCAGCATTGCCGGAAGCCGTGCGGGGCAGCAGGCCAGTGGGCCGGGCAGTTTTCAGGTCGCGCTACTGGATGCGCTGTATGCCCTTACCCCTGACGATCTCTCTTCTCTTAGCCAGCTGGAGACGCTCCATGCCGTTTGATCTTGCGCTCTATTTAGTCACCGATGCTGCGTTATGCGCCGAAACGGGGCTTGAAGCGACCGTGGAAGCCGCCGTGAAGGGGGGCGTGACCATGGTGCAGCTGCGCGATAAGCATGCCAGCGATGAGGCCATGATTGCCCAGGCAACACGGCTGAAAGCACTGCTGGAAGGTAGCGGTGTGCCCTTGATTATTAATGACCGGCTAAGTGTGGCCATCGCCAGCGGTGCCGACGGCCTGCACGTGGGTCAAAGCGATACCGCGGTTCAAGAGGCGCGGGCGGCGCTGGGGCCGCAGGCCATTCTAGGACTGTCGATCAACACCCTCGCGCAGCTTCGTGACGCGCCCATCGCGCAGTTGGACTACGTCGGGTTAGGCCCCATTTTCGCCACTGCCAGCAAGCAGGATCATGCTCGCCCCATCGGCTTCGAGGGCCTGGCGGAGCTGGTGCGCGCCTGCCCGTTGCCTAGCGTGGCGATTGGCGGCTTAAAGGCGCAGCACGCCGCCCAAGTGAGTGCCGCCGGTGCCCAAGGGATGGCGGTGATTTCTGCGATCTGCGGCCAGCCCGACCCTTACCGGGCGGCGCTGGCGTTTCGCGCCTCATGAGTCGGCTCGACCAACTGACCGCCTTCGTGAAAGTGGCGGAGCTTGGCAGCTATACCCGCGCTGCCGAGGCATTGGATCTTTCACGTACGCGGGTGTCGCGGCAGGTCATGGCGCTAGAGGAGACGCTAGGCGCTCGCTTGATTCAGCGCACGACGCGGCGGCTGCATCTTACCGATGCGGGAGAGCGCTATTTAACCCATGCCCAGGCCATTTTGCTGGCGCTGGAGGAGGCCGCTGCCGATGTCGGCAGTGGCACTCACACTGTGAGTGGGCGGCTGCGCATCAATGGTCCCATGAGTTTCGGCACGCGCTATCTCGCGCCTCAGGTAGCGCAGTTCATGCAGGCACACCCCGCACTCGACGTACGCCTCGATCTCAACGACCGCCGCGTAGACTTGTTGGAGGAGGGCTATGATGTCGCCATCCGCATCGGTAGCCTGCCCGACTCCAGCCTGATCGCCAGACGGCTAGCCCGCTGCCAGCTCGTGCTGTGCGCGTCACCCGGCTATTTAGCGCAGCACGGCACGCCTTTGCGCATCGAAGACCTTACCCAGCACCACTGCCTACGCTATCGCAGCGGGCAGAACAGCGGCGACTGGCGCTTCGGCCAGCAGTACGTTAGCGTCACAGGGCCGCTGGAGAGCAATAATGGGGATATGTTGACCCATGCCGCAGAAGCGGGATTAGGCATCGCCCAGCAACCCAGTTTTCTGATTCATGAGAGCATCCATCGGGGGCACTTGGTGCCGCTTCTATTAGACCTACCGCCGACCTACCTAGACATACACGCCCTCTACCCCGCACGGCGTTTTCTACCCGCCAAGGTAGCGCACTTCATCGATCAATTGGCCGATGCCTGGGGCGACCCACCCATATGGGAACAGGGGCTTGGATTATCGCGCATATCGCAACAGTAAAGTGCTCATCGGTTAGATTATCTTCTCCTTTCGCTGGTCTACAGTAGCATCATCGCATCCATGGTGATGCTCACGACGCGAGAGAGTGCTATGACGACGTTAACTACCCCGACGACAATCCTTCATGCGACCGCCCTACTGCGCGTTAGCCTAGGTGTGATGGCCCTAGCTCACGGCCTGATGAAAGTGTTCGTGTTTACGCTTCCTGGCACGGTGGGCTACTTCGAATCGCTTGGCCTGCCCGGTTTCATGGCTTACTTGACCATTGCCGCCGAAGTCGGCGGAGGCTTGGCCCTGGTGCTGGGCCTATACACCCGCTGGGTGAGTCTGGCGCTAGTACCGGTGCTGCTCGGCGCCGCCTGGGTACACCTCGGTAACGGCTGGGTCTTCTCCAATCCCGGCGGCGGCTGGGAGTTCCCAGTGTTCTGGGCCGTGGCCCTCCTGGTGCAAGCCGGCCTGGGCAGCGGTAGCTTCGTCATCAGCCGCCGACTGGCATAATCCAATGGCCTACCGAGAATCACACGTTGGTAGGCCCACTGACTGGAGTGTATCCTATGTTACCGAGTCTCTTCATTTCCCATGGCTCTCCCATGCTGGCGCTCACCCCCACCCCCGCCCATCACTTTTTACGGGAGTTGGGCCAAACCCTACGCCCTAAGGCCGTGGTGGTCGTTTCCGCGCACTGGGAGACCCCACACTTGCAGGTCAGCAGCAGCGTAAAGCCTATCACCATCCACGACTTTGGCGGCTTTCCTGATGCGCTATTTGCGGTTCAGTACCCTGCCCCTGGTAACCCTGAGCTGGCCCAACGGCTGACCAAGCAGCTCGGCGCCACGCCCGTGGAGCGCGGGCTGGACCACGGTGCCTGGGTGCCACTCTCACTGATGTACCCTGACGCTGACGTGCCGGTAATGTCGCTTTCGCTTCCCAGCCGTTGGAGTAATACCGAGTTGATAGCCCTGGGCGAGCAGCTGGCAATGTTGCGCCAGGAGGATATTTTAGTGGTTGGCTCGGGGAGCTTGACCCATAACCTCTATGAGCTTCAGCCACAGGGTAGCCAGATACCGGCCTGGGTAGGCAGCTTTGCCGAGTGGGTTAATGCACGGCTGCGCGAGGGCGATCGTGACGCGCTGGCCAACTGGCAAACCGCCCCAGACGCCAAGCGCAATCATCCCACGCCAGAGCACTTCCAGCCGCTGCTGGTGGCTATGGGAGCAGGCGGCAGCGCCGCCACCCAGCTACACCACAGTGTTGAGCACGGCGTGCTGGCAATGGATGTCTATCAGTTTGCCTAGCGCGCTTACGCTGTGGGGCGACGTTTCAGGGTGGTGCGACGGTCGTGATAGGCAATGGCCAGACCGCTGCACATGATCAGCGCGCTGCCTACCCAGACCCATACGTCCGGCAGTTCTCCCCAGAACCACCACCCCAGCAGCACGGCCCACAGCATGGCGGTGTAATCGAAGGGCGCAGCAATGGCGGCGGGCGCATGGCGAAAGGCCAGGGTGATGAACGCCGTGGCCCCACCCCCAGCACCCCGGAGGCGGCAAAGCCCAGCCAGTGCCAGGGATGGGGCGTTTGCCATACCCAGGGCAGGCTGAGGCCCGTCAGTACCAGCGGTACGGCCGTCATGTAGAACACCATGGCCCACAGGTGCTCGTTGGCGCCATAGCGCCGCGCCGTGACCATCATCAGGGCATAAAATACCGCTGCGGCCAGCAAAATCATGGCGCCTAGTTGAAACGCATCTCCGCCCGGGCGAACTACAATCAGCACGCCCACAAAGCCTACCAGTGATGCTACAAGCACTGGCGGATCAATACGCTCACCTAAAAGCGGCACGGATAGCAGCGTGACAAATAGCGGTGCGACAAACGCAATGGCGGTGGCTTCTGCCAGCGGTAACAGGGTTAGTCCCCACACAAAGCACACCATGGTGGCGGTGTAGATCAACCCACGCAGCAGGTGAACGCCTGGCCGCTTGGTGCGCAGCTTACGTAGCCCGCCGCCAAAATAAGCCAACAGAGCAATGAGCGGTAACGATACTAGCGTGCGGAAAAAAATAATTTGTATCGGGGAGTGCACCGCCCCTAACCACTTTGATACTGCATCCCCTAGTGCTAAAAACAGCACGCCTAAGCACATGCAAAGTATGCCTTTTAAGGATGGCGTCATAAACATGCTCCTTGTGTTGCTATTGTTATGGTCCTACTCGGATATCACCGACATACAATAAAAAGCCCCGCCAACGTACATTAGCGGGGCGGTGAACCACTGCGGTGGTTAAAGGCTTGCGTTGACCACCATACAATCCATGCCCTGCGCCTGAAGCGTTTGGCAAGCTTGCCGCGCCTGGGATTCGTTCAGTGAGACGACACGGGCGCGAAATACTGTCATGGGCCCCTGAAGCGGATCGATGGCAACGCGGCCTCCCACGCTCGTTGGCAGCCGCTGCGCGGCTTGGCGAGCCAATTGCTCAGCTTGGGCCGCCTGGCTAAAGGCACCTACTTGAATGCCCCAGCCAGCAGAGGCCATTTGCGCAGTGGGAGGTGCCGTCGCCAGCACGCGCTCCCGCTCAATAAAGGCTTGCAGTGGATCTTGCGAGGCAGCTTCTGGTGCCTCCTTACGTGCGGCCTCCGCTTGGAGAAGCTGGGCCTCAACGGTTTGTGCCGGCGTACTGTTAGACATGGGCCGTGTGGGTGATAGCGACGTGGCGGAGATATTAGCCATCATCGGTTGTGAGCGAGGCTGAGTAAGCGGTTGGGCTGGTCCCGCAAACCCCATAAACTCACTTGAGAAACTGGTATCAGCAAGCCATGAGCGTTGATCTCTTAGCGACGCACGCATAAAGCTGCGGTCTAGCAGATCTGCCATATGGGTATCACGGGAAGAGGAACTGAATCCACCCATCACTACGGCTACCATACGGCGGCCATCATGGACAGCAGTGGTGGCCACGTTAAAGCCTGAGGCGCGAATGAAACCAGTTTTTAAGCCATCGGCCCCTGGGTAGTCACGCACCAATCGGTTGTGGCTGGTATGGCGAGTACCGCGGTAGGTGAACTCCTGCAAACCGAAATAGTGGTAATACTGGGGAAAGTCCTGCATCACCCGCACCGAGAGCGTCAACATATCTCGCGCGGTGGTGATTTGCAGATCATCCGGTAAGCCCGAAGCATTGTGGAAGGTAGTGGCATTCATGCCCAACTCACGCGCCTTCGCCGTCATCAGGTTCGCAAAGCGTTGCTCGCTGCCTCCTAATGCCTCTGCCACCACGACCGCCACATCGTTGGCAGAACGCACTGCCAAGCGCGAATAGCGGTATCTACCGGGATAGAGCTACCTGCCGAGAGCCATAGTTTAGTCGCGGGCATGGCCGCTGCCTGGGCCGAGACGGACAGCGGCTGATCGAGGCTTAGCCTTCCCTCCTCCAGCGCTTCGAATGTTAGGTAGAGCGTCATCATTTTCGTGAGCGACGCAGGATAGCGTGGCTCGTCAGCATTTTCAGCGTATAGCACTTCGCCGTTTTCGAGATCCACAACGATGCCTGCATAACGAGGATTCGCCTGGGCGTTGGCGCTACCCATCAGCGTCATCATCAGCATGACCAGTAGCCAGTGCGCCGCCCAAACCGTTGTGCTCACTCCCCGTGTTGTTGCCATACCGACCTCTTACTGATTGATCACACTGCCCGACACTTGGCCATTCATACGGCTGCTGCATTAGCCTAGCATGCCTTATCGTTAAATTGATCTTCCCATAGAGCATTCATCTCGATAAAGCAGCGGAAAAAGCGCAGATATAAAAAAAACCGACCCCAAAGGGTCGGTTTTCATTGTGCCTACCAGAAGGAGCAGCGCTTATTCAGCGACGGCTTCTTCTTCAGCCACCGGGCGGTCTACGAGCTCAACGTACGCCATGGGCGCGTTGTCGCCGGTGCGGTAACCGCACTTGAGAATACGGATGTAACCACCCGGACGCTCGGCGTAGCGCGGACCCAACTCGTTGAACAGTTTGCCGACGGCTTCTTTGGAGCGCGTACGAGCAAACGCCAAACGGCGGTTTGCAACGCTATCCTGCTTTGCCAGGGTGATCAGCGGCTCGATAACGCGACGCAGTTCCTTGGCCTTGGGCAGGGTTGTCTTGATGACTTCATGTTCGACCAGCGAGACAGACATGTTCTTGAACATGGCCTGACGGTGCGAGCTGGTACGATTCAGATGACGACCACTCTTACGATGACGCATGGTTGTGATTCCTTACCAAACTGGGACTCAAGTCGACGCTTACGCGGAGGCCTTGTCGTCCTTCAGGCTAGCGGGTGGCCAATTTTCCAGCCGCATGCCGAGGGACAAGCCGCGCGCTGCCAATACATCCTTGATTTCATTCAAGGACTTCTTACCGAGGTTCGGGGTCTTCAGCAGCTCCACTTCCGTGCGCTGAATCAGATCACCGATGTAGTAGATATTCTCGGCTTTGAGGCAGTTAGCGCTGCGTACGGTCAACTCGAGATCGTCTACGGGGCGCAATAGGATCGGATCGACGTGATCCTCTTCCTCTTCGACTTCCTGCTCTTTATCAGCTTCCAGGTCGACGAAGGCGGCCAGCTGCTCTTGCAGAATGGTCGCACTGCGACGGATAGCCTCTTCCGGATCCAGGGTGCCGTCGGTTTCCAGGTCGATAATCAGCTTATCGAGGTCGGTACGCTGCTCGACACGAGCGGCTTCAACCGAGTAGGAAACACGGCGAACAGGGCTGAAGGTGGCATCCAGCTGCAGGCGTCCAATCGCACGGGTCTCTTCATCAGAGCCACGAGCGTCAGCCGGTTCGTAACCACGACCCAGCGCGACCTTAAGCTGAATTTTCAGCTCGGCACCTTCATTGACGTGTGCAATGACATGGTCCGGGTTGACGATTTCGACGCTATGATCAAGCGCAATGTCGCCAGCGGTGACGACGGCTGGGCCCTGCTTGTTCAGCGAGAGCACCGCCTCATCGCGGCTGTGCATCTTGATCGCAACATCTTTCAAGTTCAGGAGGATTTCGATGACATCTTCCTGCACCCCTTCGAGCGCACTGTATTCGTGCTCTACACCGGCAATCTCAGCCTCTACCACGCAGCGCCGGGCATGGATGAAAGCAGAATGCGACGAAGTGCATTCCCCAGGGTGTGACCAAAGCCGCGCTCGAACGGTTCGAGAACGATTTTGGCATGATGTGCGCTGATCTCTTCGACCTTGATGTCGCGAGGACGAAGAAACTCTGTCACTGAACGCTGCATATGAACACCTTTCAGGCTGCCAAACGGATACTGAGTACTCTAAAGCACAATACTCAAGAGCATCTGGGCGGTTAGCTTTGCTATCCCGCCCAGGCCTCAAGAAGCAGAAACGTAAATCAAACTGCTTACTTGGAGTACAGCTCGACGATCAGGTTTTCGTTGATGTCGGCAGTCAGGTCACCGCGTTCAGGCAGAGCCTTGAAAGTGCCTTCCATCTTCTTGGCGTCGATTTCGATCCAAGCGATGTCGCCACGGTTGGCCGCAATGGTCAACGCGTTTTGAATACGGGCTTGGTTCTTCGCCTTTTCACGGATAGCAACAACGTCACCGGGCTTCACTTGGTAGGAAGCAACGTTAACGGTGCGGCCATTCACGGAAATCGCCTTGTGGCTGACCAGCTGACGCGCTTCAGAGCGAGTCGAGCCGAAGCCCATGCGGTAGACGACGTTGTCCAGTCGGGATTCAAGCAGTTGCAGCAATACTTCACCGGTCGCACCTTTCAGGCGAGCGGCTTCTTTGTAGTAGTTGCGGAACTGCTTTTCGAGTACGCCATACATACGGCGTACTTTCTGCTTCTCACGAAGCTGCAAGCCGTAGTCGGAAAGACGCTGACGACGCTGGCCGTGTACACCCGGGATTTGCTCGGATTTACACTTTTTCTCGAAGGGAGTCACGCCACTCTTCAGGAAGAGGTCGGTGCCTTCACGACGAGACAATTTGCACTTAGGTCCAATATAACGAGCCATGAATCTGTCTCCTTAAACGCGGCGTTTCTTAGGCGGACGGCAGCCATTATGGGGAATGGGCGTCGCGTCTACGATGCTTTGCACGCGGAAGCCGGCGGCATTCAGTGCGCGCACGGCGGATTCACGGCCGGGACCGGGGCCTTTGACCAGCACGTCTACGTTTTTCACACCATACTCGGCTGCAGCAGTCGCTGCACGTTCGCTTGCTACTTGCGCAGCGAACGGGGTGCTCTTACGAGAACCACGAAAACCCGAACCACCGGCAGTTGCCCAAGAGAGAGCATTGCCCTGGCGGTCTGTGATCGTCACGATCGTGTTGTTAAAAGAGGCATGGATATGCGCAACGGCATCCACTACCTGCTTTTTAACCTTTTTACGGTTACTACGCGGGTTAGCCATGTTGATGTCTATTCCTGTCTATACGCTGGCTCTCTATGCTATGAAAGAGCCTGCGTGTTATTTGCGGATCGGCTTACGCGGGCCCTTACGGGTACGCGCGTTAGTCTTGGTCCGCTGACCACGCAGCGGAAGACTACGACGATGACGCAGACCACGGTAGCAGCCTAAGTCCATGAGACGCTTGATGTTAAGCGTGACATCACGACGAAGGTCGCCTTCTACGGTGAACTTACCAACTTCAGAACGCA
The DNA here is from genome assembly GCF_001596805.1 of Halomonas sp. KX33721. Classification (NCBI taxonomy): domain Bacteria; kingdom Pseudomonadati; phylum Pseudomonadota; class Gammaproteobacteria; order Oceanospirillales; family Halomonadaceae; genus Halomonas; species Halomonas sp. KX33721. Next base: position 42,558 of record NZ_LVIA01000014.1, read on the forward strand.
GGGTATCCAGCTCATCGCTGGACAGGTCTACGATCTTGGCAGTCGGCGCGATACCGGCAGCAGCACAAATGTGCTTAGCGCGAGTACGGCCAATCCCGAAGATATAGGTCAGCGAGATCGCCGCATGCTTGTTGTCCGGGATATTGACGCCTGCAATACGGGCCATCAGCTTACTCCGAAATTTGAGCGGCTTGCTCGTTTATTCATCTACAAAAGGCGCAACAGCATACCCCTTTAAGAGCCCTAAGGCAAGGGGTATGCCGGCACCGGCTTAATACAGCCCAGGTTTAGCCCTGACGCTGTTTGTGCCGCGGTTCGATGCAAATGACGCGAACAGCGCCATTGCGACGAATAATCTTACAGTTACGGCACATCTTCTTTACGGAAGCTCGAACTTTCATCGTTCTCTCCAATTCGCAACGGCGCGCCTCAGCGCATGATGCCGCCGCTACCGTAGCCTTTCAGGTTGGACTTCTTCATCACTGAGTCATATTGATGCGACATGAGATGCGACTGCACCTGGGCCATGAAGTCCATGATGACCACTACCACGATCAGAAGCGACGTGCCACCGAAGAAGAACGGCACGTTCCACGCTACGATCAGGAACTGGGGCATCAAGGAAACCGCAGTGATATACAAGGCACCGAACAGAGTGAGACGTGTCATCACTTTGTCGATATAGCGAGCGGTCTGCTCGCCGGGGCGAATGCCCGGCAGGAAGGCGCCTGACTTTTTCAAATTGTCAGCCACATCCTTGGGGTTGAAGACCAGCGCTGTGTAAAAGAAGCAGAAGAATACCACTGCCGCCGCGAAAAGCAAGATGTAAAGCGGTTGGCCGGGGCCTAACGCTTGTGATGCACGCTGCAACCACTCCATTCCTTCGCCAGCCCCCACCCACTGACCAATAGAGGCCGGGAAGAGAAGAATACTGGAAGCAAAGATGGCTGGAATAACACCGGCCATGTTCACTTTCAAAGGCAAGTAGCTGCTTTGGCCTGCATACATCTTATTGCCGACCTGGCGTCGTGGGTAGTTCACTTTGAGGCGGCGTTGGCCACGCTCAATGAATACCACAAACGCAACGGTGGCAATACCTAGCACTGACAGCGCTAACAGCGGAAGAACATTCCAGGCCCCTTCATTGCGAGCAAGCTCAAACGCTTGCCCCACGGCACTGGGCAGCCCAGCGACGATCCCCGCGAAGATCAGCAGCGAAATACCGTTGCCGATACCCTTCTCGGTGATCTGCTCACCTAGCCACATCATAAACACTGCGCCCGACACAAACGTGATGATCGCAGTGAAATAGAAGCTGAAGTCAGCGCTGTAAGCGATGCCTTGGCTAGCCAGACCCACGGACATGCCGGTAGCCTGGACAAGTGCCAGTATCACCGTGCCGTAGCGGGTGTACTGGCTGATCTTGCGGCGGCCAGCCTCGCCCTCTTTCTTGAGTTGCTCAAGATGAGGGGAGACCGCAGTCATAAGCTGCATGATAATCGACGCCGATATATAAGGCATAATGCCCAAGGCGAGGACGCTCATGCGCTCCAGGGCGCCACCCGAGAACATGTTGAACATGCCTAGGATGGTGCCCTGTTGCTCCCTAAACAAGGCAGCAAGCTGGTCAGGATTGATACCGGGAACGGGAATGTGGGCACCAATACGGTACACCACGATGGCGAGGAGCACGAAGCGCAAACGCGCCCACAGTTCACTCAGACCGCTGCCCATCGCCGGCATATTTCCTGACTTGGCCATTTAGTCCTCTACCTTGCCGCCAGCGGCTACGATCGCTTCACGGGCACCTTTGGTGACCTTGATACCACGAACGGTAACCGCCTTATTCAGTTCGCCAGAAAGGATGATCTTCGCGTGTTGCGTAGCATCCTTCAGCACGTTGGCTTGCTTCAGGGTTTCCATGGTGACTTCGTCACCGGCAACCTTGGCAAGCTCGGCCAGGCGTACTTCTTCAGATACCAGCGACTTAGCAGACGTGAAGCCGAATTTCGGCAGACGACGCTGCAGCGGCATCTGACCGCCTTCGAAACCAGGCTTGACGCTGCCGCCACTGCGTGATTTCTGACCTTTGTGGCCACGGCCACCGGTCTTACCAAGACCGGAACCGATACCACGACCAACGCGCTTTTCAGCGTGTTTGGAGCCCGGTGCCGGGCTCAGGGTATTGAGTTTCATGGATTACTCTCCCTCAACGCGCACAAGGTAGTTAACCTTGTGGATCATGCCGCGTACGGCAGGGGTGTCTTCCAGCTCAACCGTATGACCGATGCGACGCAGACCCAGGCCTTTCATAGTAGCCTTGTGCTTGGGCAAAACGCCGATGGTGCTGCGGATCTGGGTAACCTTGATCGTTGCTGCCATGGTGCCTTACCCCGTGATCGCTTCGACAGACAGACCGCGCTTAGCGGCCACGTCTTCCGGTGCTTGCATGGAGGAGAGACCTTTGACAGTCGCTCGTACCACGTTAACCGGGTTGGTGGAACCGTAGCACTTGGCCAGTACATCGTGAACGCCGGCCAGCTCTAATACAGAGCGCATGGCGCCACCAGCGATGATACCGGTACCTTCAGAGGCCGGCTGCATGTACACCTTGGAAGCACCGTGACGGGCTTTTACCGGGTACTGCAGTGTGTGGCCTGCAAGGTTAACCTTGACCATGTTGCGACGAGCTTGGTCCATCGCTTTCTGGATTGCGACCGGCACTTCACGCGCCTTGCCACGACCGAAACCGACACGACCTTTACCATCACCAACGACGGTCAGTGCGGTGAAGCCGAAAATACGACCACCCTTGACCACCTTGGCGACGCGGTTGACCTGCACTAACTTCTCTTGCAGATCGCCGCTTTGCTGTTCGTTCTTCGCCATCGTAAAACCCTTTAGAATTCCAGGCCGCCTTCACGAGCGGCGTCGGCCAGAGCCTTGACGCGACCGTGATACTTAAAGCCAGCACGGTCGAAGGCCACCTGGGTGATGCCTGCTTCTTTAGCGCGCTCAGCAATCAGAGCACCGACCTTAGAGGCCGCGTCTGTGTTGCCGGTCGCACCCTCGCGCAGTGCTTTGTCCAGCGTAGAAGCACTGGCTAGCACTTTGCCACCATCCGGCGAGATAATCTGCGCATAGATGTGACGCGGGGTACGGTTGACGCACAGGCGATACACGCCCAGCTCGCGGATCTTGGCGCGAGCACGGCGGGCACGACGGAGACGAGATTCTTTCTTCGCGTTCATAACCCTGCCTTACTTCTTCTTGGCTTCTTTGCGACGCACCTGCTCGTCGGCGTACCGTACACCTTTGCCTTTATACGGCTCTGGCGGACGGAAGGCGCGGATTTCCGCGGCGCACTGACCGAGCATCTGCTTGTCCGCGCTTTTCAGCACGATCACGGTGTTTTTCGGCGTTTCCGCTGTAACACCCTTAGGCAGTTCGTAGTCGACCGGGTGCGAGAAGCCCAGTGAAAGATTGAGCGTCTGGCCCTTAGCTTGGGCACGATAACCGACGCCAACAATTTCGAGAGTTTTTGTGAAACCCTCGGATACGCCCGTTACCAGGTTCTGAACCAAGGCGCGGGTAGTACCGGCCATTGCCCAGCTCTTGGCAGACTCACTCGGGGCGAAGGTCAGCTGACCATCTTCTTGAGCGATCACCACGTCTTGGTGAACGGTCATAGATAGTGTGCCCTGGCCGCCTTTGGCGGTCAGCTGGTCGGCATTGATTTTAATCTCAACGCCGGCAGGCACTTTAACCGGATATTTCGCTATGCGGGACATTCCAGCCTCCTAGAATACGGTGCAGATGACTTCGCCACCGACGCCTGCTTGGCGCGCGGCACGATCGGTCATGACACCATTAGAGGTGGTGACAATCGCGATACCCAGACCATCGGCGACCTTAGGCAGGTTGTCCTTGCCTTTGTACTGGCGCAGAGACGGCTTGGAAACCCGCTGAATGTGCTCAATAACCGGCTTGCCCTCAAAGTACTTGAGAGTCACGGTGAGCTCGGGTTTAACGCCTTCAGCCACCGTAAAGTCAGTAATGTAGCCTTCTTCCTTTAGCACTCGGGCCACTTCAACTTTCAGCTTGGAGGACGGCATGGTAGCCGTCTCCTTGGTGGCCATCTGCGCATTGCGGATACGGGTAAACATATCCGCCAGAGTGTCTTGCATGCTCATTTAATGTGCGCTCCTGATGATTCTACGTAGCGTTACCAGCTGGACTTTTTCAGACCAGGGACGTCGCCACGCATGGCGGCTTCACGCAGCTTGTTACGGCCGAGACCGAACTTGTTGTAAAAACCGTGCGGACGGCCAGTCACGCGGCAGCGGTTACGCTGACGCACCGGGCTTGAGTCGCGCGGCAGTTGCTGCAGCTTCAGCGTCGCCTCGAAACGATCTTCTTCAGAAGCGTTCACGTCCGAGATGATTTTCTTGAGCTCTGCGCGCTTAGCCGCATACTTCTCGACTAGCTGAGTACGCTTGAGCTCACGCTCTACCATACTTTTCTTAGCCATGATCCAACCCTTATTTCTTGAACGGGAAGTTCAGTGCTGCAAGCAGCGCACGGCCTTCCTCGTCGGTGTTGGCGGTAGTAGTGATAGTGACGTCCAGCCCCCGTACGCGATCGATTTTATCATACTCGATCTCTGGGAAGATGATCTGCTCACGCACACCCATAGAGTAATTGCCGCGACCGTCAAAAGACTTCGGATTGAGACCACGGAAGTCACGCACGCGAGGAATCGCAATGTTCACCAGACGGTCCAGGAAGTCCCACATACGCGCGGAGCGCAGTGTTACTTTGATACCGATCGGCCAACCTTCGCGCACCTTGAAGCCCGCGATGGACTTACGTGCTTTAGTTACTAGCGGCTTTTGACCAGAGAGCTTCTCCAGATCGCCGATAGCATTGTCGATCAGCTTTTTATCGCTGACCGCTTCGCCGATACCCATGTTCAGAGTCACTTTCGTGATCCGGGGTACCTGCATTACGTTGGCGTAGCTGAACTGCTCTTTGAGTTGAGCCACCACCTCGTTTTGATAACGTTCTTTCAAGTTCGCCATTTTGCTACCCGACTCGCGTTAGGCGTCGATCTGCGTCTGCGTCGACTTGTAGATACGTACCTTGGTACCGTCTTCCTTAACTTGGAAGCCGACGCGATCCGCCTTACCGGTCTCCGAATTGAAGATGGCTACGTTGGACGCGTGAATCGGAGCCTCACGCTCGACGATACCGCCCTGATTACCCGCCATGGGATTAGGCTTGGTGTGACGTTTAATCATGTTCACACCGGACACCACGAAGCGGTTTTCTAGTACCCGCTTAACAGTGCCACGCTTGCCTTTATCCTTCCCGGCGATGACGATGACTTCATCGTCACGTTTGATCTTTTGCATATCCGCCTCGCTCCTTACAGCACTTCAGGCGCTAGGGAAATGATCTTCATGAACTTCTCATTACGAAGCTCACGAGTTACCGGCCCGAAGATACGCGTGCCGATCGGCTGTTCGTTGGTGTTGTTCAACAAAACTGCCGCATTTCCATCGAAACGGATCAGCGAACCGTCACTACGACGGACGCCACTACGGGTGCGAACGACTACCGCTTTCAGCACTTGGCCTTTTTTGACCTTACCGCGCGGAATCGCTTCTTTCACCGTTACTTTAATGACGTCACCAACGCGGGCGTAACGACGGTGTGAACCGCCTAGCACCTTGATGCATTGCACCCGGCGCGCTCCGCTGTTGTCGGCGACATCCAGCATTGTCTGAGTCTGAATCATCGGTTTTCTCCAAACCTAATCTGACTGCACTGGTTGGACAGACGCAGGGGTTAACCTTTGGCCTGCTCGACCACCTCGACCAGCGTCCAGGCTTTCTTCTTGGAAAGCGGACGGCACTCCTGAATGGAAACCGTATCGCCTGCCTTTGCCTGGTTCGCCTCATCATGGGCGTGCAGCTTGGTGGAGCGCTTAACGTATTTTCCGTAGATCGGGTGACGCTCACGACGCTCGATCATAACGACGATGGACTTATCCATCTTGTCGCTGACCACCTTGCCGGTCAGCGTACGTGTTTTCTTCTCTTCGGCCATCTCAATCACCTGCCTTCTCGTTGAGCATAGTCTTAACGCGGGCGATATCCCGACGGACCTGCTTGAGCAGATGAGTCTGGCTCAGTTGGCCTGTGGCCTTCTGCATGCGCAGGTTAAACTGCTCGCGGAGGAGCTCGAGGAGCTGCTCTTTGAGCTCTCCTACGGACTTTTCACGAATTTCCTGGGCTTTCATCACATCACCGTCCGTTTCGCAAAGGTGGTGGACAGGGGCATCTTCTGGGCGGCCAGTTCAAATGCTTCACGGGCCAGCTCTTCGGATACACCTTCAATTTCATACAGGACCCGACCCGGCTGGATCTGGGCTACCCAGTACTCAACTGAACCTTTACCCTTACCCATACGAACTTCGAGCGGCTTCTTGGAGATCGGCTTGTCAGGGAAAACGCGGATCCAGATCTTACCGCCACGTTTAACGTGACGTGTGATCGCACGACGGCCTGCTTCGATCTGGCGCGCAGTGATGCGGCCACGACCGGTTGCTTTGAGACCGTATTCCCCGAAGCTGATCTTGCTTCCGCGATGCGCCAGGCCACGGTTGCGGCCTTTCATCATCTTGCGGAATTTCATACGCTTGGGCTGTAACATCGACTCGCTCTCCCCTTACCTGGAACCTTTCTTCTTGGGCGCGTTGCCGGCAGGCTGCTGTTGCTTAGCCTTGGCACGTACTTCCTCGATACCGCCGAGGATTTCACCCTTGAAGATCCACACTTTGACGCCGATGACGCCGTAGGTGGTGTGAGCTTCGTAAGTGGCGTAGTCAATGTCCGCACGCAGAGTGTGCAGCGGAACGCGACCTTCGCGGTACCATTCGGTACGTGCGATTTCGGCACCACCCAGACGACCTGACAGCTGAATCTTGATGCCGCCAGCGCCAAGACGCATTGCGTTTTGTACCGCGCGCTTCATCGCACGACGGAACATAACGCGACGCTCAAGCTGACCCGCTACGTTAGCAGCAACCAGCTTGGCATCCAGCTCCGGCTTGCGAACTTCTTCGATGTTCACATGAACCGGAACACCCATCATCTCGGTGAGATCGCGACGCAAACGGTCGACATCTTCACCTTTCTTACCAATCACGATACCCGGACGGGCAGTGTGAATGGTGATGCGGGCATTGTTAGCCGGACGCTCGATGTGAATGCGGCTAACGGAGGCGTTTTTCAGACGCTCTTCCAGGAAGCTGCGCACTTCGAGATCGTTGTTGAGCTTATCGGCATAGGCGCCGCGCTCGGCATACCAGACAGAAGCATGGTCTTTGACGATGCCCAGTCGAATGCCTGTTGGATTGACTTTCTGACCCATCTGGTCGACTCCTACTTCTCGGCTACCTTGACGGTGATGTGGCAGGTGCGCTTCAAGATACGATCCGCACGGCCTTTGGCGCGCGGCTTGATACGCTTAAGCGTCATGCCCTCATCGACGCAGATGGTCGAGACACGCAGCTCGTCGATGTCCATGCCGTTGTTTTCTTCCGCATTCGCGATGGCGGACTGAAGCACTTTCTTGACCAGTTTGGCAGCCTTCTTCGGGGAGAAGGTCAGCAGGTCAAGAGCTTCGGCGACCGGTTTACCGCGCACCTGGTCAGCCACCAAACGGGCCTTCTGTGCGGATAAAGCAGCGCCACTCAGCTTAGCTGTGACTTCCATCTCTTAATCCTCTCTGGCTTACCGTTTGGCTTTCTTGTCCGCCGCATGCCCGCGATAAGTGCGAGTAGCAGCGAATTCGCCCAGCTTGTGACCAACCATTTCCTCGGAAACATGCACCGGGACGTGTTGGCGACCGTTATGGACAGCGATTGTGAGGCCTACCATGTTTGGCAGGATCATCGAACGACGCGACCAAGTCTTGATCGGTTTACGGTCGTTCTTCTCCACTGCAGCCTCTACCTTCTTCAAAAGATGAAGGTCAATGAAGGGACCTTTCTTTAGTGAACGTGGCACAGCCGTTACCTCTTAATGTCTTGGCAATTTAGATCAACGTGTCTTATTACGACGACGAACGATCAGCTTGTCGGTGCGCTTGTTCTTACGCGTCTTGTGACCCTTAGTCGGCACGCCCCATGGGGATACCGGGTGACGACCACCACTGGTGCGGCCTTCACCACCACCGTGCGGGTGATCCACCGGGTTCATCGCGACACCGCGAACAGTCGGACGCACACCTCTCCAGCGCTTCGCACCGGCCTTGCCAAGTTGACGCAGGCTGTGCTCGGAGTTGCTCACTTCACCCAAGGTTGCGCGGCATTCAGCCAAAACCTTGCGCATTTCGCCAGAGCGAAGACGCAGGGTGGCGTAATTACCTTCACGAGCAACCAGCTGAGCGCTAGTACCGGCACTGCGAGCAATCTGCGCGCCTTTACCCGGCTTCAGTTCGATACCGTGAACGGTAGAACCCAGCGGGATGTTACGCAGAGGCAAGGCATTGCCTTTCTTGATGGGCGCGTTAACACCAGATTCCAGCACGTCACCCGCGCTGACACCTTTCGGTGCAATGATGTAACGACGCTCGCCATCGGCATACTTCAGCAGCGCAATGTGCGCACTGCGGTTCGGGTCGTGCTCCAGACGCTCAACAGTGGCAGGAATGCCATCTTTGGTGCGTTTGAAGTCGATCAACCGATAGTGATGACGGTGACCACCGCCCACGTGGCGGGTGGTGATGCGACCGTAGTTGTTACGGCCACCGGACTTGGACTGTTTTTCCAAAAGCGGTGCATAAGCACGGCCCTTGTACAGCTCCTCACCAACGATCTTGACGACGTGGCGACGACCGGCGGATGTGGGTTTGGTCTTGACGATTGCCATTATCCGTACTCCTGCCCTTATTCGGCGCCAGAGAAGTCTTCGAGCGTTTCACCCGCAGCCAGGGTCACATACGCTTTGCGGTAACCCTTTCGCAGGCCAACGCCGTGAGCAGTACGCTTTGTTTTACCCTTAACGTTCAGCACCTGAACGCTGCCGACCTTCTTGCCGAACAGTGCTTCAACGGCTTTCTTGATCTCGGGCTTGGTAGCATCGCTTGCCACCTTGAAAACGTACTGGTTGCGCTCGGCTGCCATCGCGGCCTTTTCGGTCACGTGCGGTCCAAGCAGAACCTTGAATACGCGTTCCTGGTTCATGCCAGCTTCTCCTCGAATTTACGCAGGGCGGAGACGGTGACCAGGACCTTATCAAAGGCAACCAGGCTCACCGGATCAGCTGCAGCGACATCCACCACATCGACGTGGGGAAGGTTGCGTGCGGCCAGATAGAGCGTTTCGTCAACTTCTTCAGTGACGATCAACACTTTCTCAAGGTTGAGCTCTTTCAGCTTGGCAGCTACCTGCTTGGTCTTCGGCGCTTCTACGCTGAACTCTTCAATAGCGACTAAACGCTCTTGACGTACCAGCTCAGACAGGATGGAACGCATCGCCGCGCGGTACATTTTGCGGTTAACTTTCTGGGTGTAGTCCTGTGGACGCGCCGCGAAAGTCACACCGCCGCTGCGCCACAGCGGAGAGCGGATAGTACCGGCACGTGCACGACCGGTACCCTTCTGACGCCACGGCTTCTTACCACCACCACGCACGTCGGAACGGTTCTTTTGAGCGCGTGTACCCTGACGGCCACCAGCCAAGTAGGCGGTAACGACCTGGTGCACCAGCGCTTCGTTGAATTCTTTGCCAAAAGTGGCGTCGGCTACTTCAACGGTACCCGTGCCTGCAGCAAGATTCAGATTCATTGGTAATTATCCCCTTCAGCCAGCTTTCACGGCGCTGCGAACGATAACGTCGCTACCGGTAGCACCCGGTACTGCGCCTTTGATCAGCAGCAGGTTACGCTCGGCGTCGACACGGACGATCTCAAGGCTCTGTACGGTGCAACGGGTGTTACCCATTTGACCGGCCATTTTCTTGCCTTTGAATACGCGACCAGGTGTCTGACACATGCCGATAGAACCCGGCGCGCGATGCGACAGGGAGTTACCATGGCTGTTGTCTTGGGTACGGAAGTTCCAGCGCTTAACAGCACCCTGGAAGCCTTTACCCTTAGAGGTGCCGGTCACGTCGATCATTTGACCAGCTTCGAAGAGGGATACGGTGAGTTCGCCACCCACTTCAGGAGCTTCTTCGCCTTCTGCAAGACGGAATTCCATCAGTGAACGACCAGCCTCAACACCCGCCTTGGCAAACTGTCCAGCTTGCGCTTTGGTGAGGTGCTTGGCTTTACGAGAACCTGTAGTCACCTGAACCGCTGCGTAGCCGTCAGACTCAATGGTCTTAACGCGCGTCACACGGTTAGGATCAACTTCAATAACGGTCACGGGCACGGATGCGCCATCTTCGGTAAAGACACGGGTCATCCCGGCCTTCTTACCGACTAAACCGATAGTCATACTCAGTCTCCTATAGTGTACGGGGCTATCACCCGCTATGGCTGCCCTTTCCAGAGCATTCCACTAGCACATTGTGTGGCGCCTCACGGCGCGGCGGCTGCTGCTCACATATTAAAACGGTGAGCGCTGGGCCGCGAAGTGTCTAGTGTATTAGTCGAGCTTGATTTGCACGTCTACGCCAGCGGCGAGATCGAGCTTCATCAGCGCATCAACAGTTTTCTCGGTCGGCTCAACGATGTCGAGCACACGCTTATGAGTACGAATCTCATACTGATCACGCGCATCTTTGTTGACGTGCGGTGAAATCAGAATGGTATAGCGCTCGCGGTTGGTCGGCAGCGGAATCGGCCCACGAACCTGAGCACCAGTACGCTTAGCGGTTTCAACGATTTCCGCTGTGGACTGATCAATCAGGCGATGGTCGAACGCTTTCAACCGAATGCGAATCTTTTGGTTCTGCATTTGCCCTAAACTCCAATGGATGTCGACGGCGCGAGCCGTCTACCCACGCATTCAAAGGATGCGCATTATAGGCACGCCAAAAGCCCATGTCAAACATTTGCTATTGGTGCGCAGAAAAAGGGGCTCGCAAGAGCCCCTCTTGATCAACCATCAAGCAAGCTTACTTGACGATTTTTGCAACAACGCCAGCACCAACGGTACGACCACCTTCGCGGATTGCGAAGCGCAGACCTTCGTCCATAGCGATTGGAGCAATCAGGGTAACAACCATCTTAACGTTGTCGCCCGGCATTACCATTTCAACGCCTTCCGGCAGTTCACAAGTACCTGTTACGTCAGTGGTACGGAAGTAGAACTGGGGACGGTAGCCTTTGAAGAAAGGCGTGTGACGACCACCTTCTTCTTTGGACAGTACGTAGACTTCTGCTTCGAAGACAGTGTGCGGGTTGATGGTGCCCGGCTTCGCCAGTACCTGACCACGCTCAACGTCATCACGCTTAGTACCACGCAGCAGCGCACCAACGTTCTCACCTGCACGACCTTCGTCGAGCAGCTTACGGAACATTTCTACGCCAGTAACGGTGGTTTTGGTGGTGTCGCGGATACCCACGATTTCCACTTCTTCACCAGCTTTAACGATACCGCGCTCTACACGACCGGTAACAACGGTACCACGGCCAGAGATAGAGAATACGTCTTCGATCGGCATCAGGAACGGCTGGTCGATCGCACGCTCCGGCTCAGGGATGTAGTCATCCAGAGCTTTGATTAGGTTAGCTACCGCAGTAGTACCCATGCCGTTCTCGTCTTCACCGTTCAGCGCCATCAGCGCAGAACCAGTGATGATCGGCGTGTCGTCACCCGGGAAGTCGTACTCGGACAGAAGTTCACGAACTTCCATTTCGACCAGCTCGAGCAGCTCTTCGTCATCGACCATGTCCGCTTTGTTCAGGAACACAACGATGTACGGAACGCCAACCTGACGAGACAGCAGGATGTGCTCACGCGTCTGCGGCATGGGGCCGTCAGCGGCAGAACATACCAGGATAGCGCCGTCCATCTGGGCAGCACCGGTGATCATGTTCTTGACGTAGTCAGCGTGTCCCGGGCAGTCAACGTGTGCGTAGTGACGCACTTCAGACTGGTATTCAACGTGAGATGTCGCGATGGTGATACCACGCTCACGCTCTTCCGGAGCGTTATCGATGGTATCGAATTCACGCCAGTCGCCGCCGAAAACCTCAGCAGACACGCGGGTCAGGGCCGCTGTCAGAGTCGTTTTACCGTGGTCGACGTGACCGATGGTGCCGACGTTGACGTGCGGTTTGGAACGTTCAAATTTTTCCTTAGCCACTGCTATAACCTCTTTACGTTAGCTAACGGTTAACCGTTTTGGTTGATGACGGCTTCAACGACGCTGGAGGGCGCCTCCTCGTACTTCGCGAACTCCATAGAGTAGCTCGCACGGCCCTGGGTCTGTGAGCGCAGATCGGTTGCGTAACCGAACATCTCACCCAGTGGCACCGTTGCACGAATGACTTTACCAGAGGAAGAGTCATCCATGCCCTGCACCAGGCCGCGACGACGGTTCAGGTCGCCCATGACGTCACCCATAAACTCTTCGGGGGTCACGACTTCGACCTTCATCACCGGCTCCAGCAGCACGGCCTTGGCCTTCCTGGCACCTTCTTTCACTGCCATAGAAGAAGCAATCTTGAACGCAGTCTCGTTAGAGTCCACGTCATGGTAGGAACCATCAAACAGCGTGACTTTGACGTCGATCATCGGGTAACCCGCGATGACACCATTTTGCAGCTGCTCGAAAGCACCTTTCTCAACCGCAGGTACGTATTCCTTCGGAACCACACCACCTACGATCTCAGAGTTGAACTTGAAGAAGATCTCTTCTTCGCCTTCACCCTTCTCTTCTGCAGTCAGCGGCTCGATACGCAGCCACACGTGACCGTACTGACCACGACCACCGGACTGACGTACGAATTTACCTTCCTGCTCGACGCTGCCACGAATCGTTTCACGGTAAGCAACCTGCGGCTTGCCGATGTTCGCTTCCACCTTGAACTCGCGACGCATACGGTCAACGATGATGTCCAGGTGCAGCTCGCCCATACCCGAGATGATGGTCTGACCGGTCTCTTCGTCGGTCTTCACCTGGAAGGAAGGATCTTCCTGGGCCAGTTTACCCAGCGCAACACCCATTTTTTCCTGGTCAGCTTTCGACTTAGGCTCTACGGCAACAGAGATAACCGGATCCGGGAACTCCATGCGCTCAAGCACGATCTTGTGATCGATATCACACAGGGTATCACCTGTAGTGACGTCCTTCAGACCGATACAAGCAGCGATGTCGCCTGCGAGTACTTCTTTGATCTCTTCGCGAGAGTTGGCGTGCATCTGAACGATACGACCAACACGCTCTTTCTTCTGCTTAACGGAGTTATAAACACCATCACCAGATTTCAGAACGCCTGAGTAGACGCGAATGAAGGTCAGCGTACCAACGAATGGGTCGGTGGCGATCTTGAACGCTAGTGCAGCGAACGGAGCGCTATCGTCTGCTTCACGAGTCGCGATGGTGCCGTCTTTGTCGTCCAGCTCACCTTCGATTGCTTTAACTTCTGTCGGTGAGGGCAGATACTCAACAACCGCATCCAGGACTGCTTGAACACCCTTATTCTTAAAGGCAGAACCACAGGTCACTAGAACGATTTCGCTAGCCAGTGTGCGCGCACGAAGGCCTGCTTTGATTTCTTCAATGGTCAGCTCCTCACCTTCGAGGTACTTATCCATCAATTCATCAGAGCCTTCAGCTGCGGCTTCGACCATTTGCTCGCGATATTTTTCGGCAGTCTCTTGTAGCTCAGCAGGAATATCGACAAGCTCATACGAAGTGCCTAAGTCTGCCTCATTCCAGAGGATAGCCTTCATCTCAATCAGGTCGATAACGCCTTTAAAGTCTTCCTCTGTACCCCAGTTAATCTGGATTGGCACAGCGTTAGCACCTAAGCGCTCCTTCAACTGGTCAACAACCATGAAGAAGTCTGCACCGGTACGGTCCATCTTATTGACGAAGACCATACGCGGAACTTCATATTTATTAGCCTGGCGCCATACGGTTTCGGTCTGCGGCTGAACGCCGGAAGAACCGCACAGTACAACCACAGCACCATCAAGAACACGCAAAGAACGCTCAACTTCGACAGTGAAGTCAACGTGCCCAGGGGTGTCGATGATATTAATGCGGTGCTCATCAAACTGGTGATTCATACCTTTCCAGAAGGTAGTAACAGCAGCCGAGGTGATAGTAATACCACGCTCCTGCTCTTGCTCCATCCAGTCAGTAGTCGAAGCACCTTCATGGGTTTCGCCCAGCTTGTGGTTTACGCCAGTGTAAAACAAAACACGTTCTGTCGTGGTTGTCTTACCTGCATCAACGTGGGCAACAATACCCAAGTTGCGATAGCGATTAAGCGGTGTTTTGCGTGCCACGGTGAAGCTCCCGTTAGTTGGCAATGCCCGTTAATTCAGCAGTGTTCATTTTGCTTATCCCACCGCCGCCACCCTCAAAGGTAGCGGCAGTGTGTTGCAGCATGGCGAAAAAACTCTTTAGCGCAGCACAACCAACAAAATCAAACACAAACTCAGAAACGCCGAGTTTAGAAACGATAGTGAGAGAAGGCCTTGTTGGCTTCTGCCATACGGTGCACATCTTCACGCTTCTTAACAGCCGAGCCTTTGCCTTCAGCGGCATCCAGCATTTCACCTGCCAGACGCTGTACCATCGTTTTTTCACCGCGACGACGCGCAGCGTCTACCAGCCAGCGCATAGCCAGCGCTTGGCGACGTGACGGACGAACTTCAACCGGCACCTGATAAGTAGCACCACCCACGCGGCGCGACTTCACTTCGACCATCGGCTGGATGGTTTCCAGCGCTTTGTCGAAGATTTCCAGCGGCTCTTCTTTACTACGCTCGGCAACCTTGTCCAACGCACCGTATACGATGCGCTCAGCTACGGACTTCTTGCCGCTGACCATCAGGTGGTTCATGAACTTCGCCAGACGCTCACTTCCGAACTTAGGATCCGGCAGGATTTCGCGTTTAGCTACAACTCTTCTTCTAGGCATGATAAGCCCTCAATTAAGGATCCTTCAGGTAAACCCGGAACTCATTGCGCCAATAGCGCCGCCCGACCTTACTCTTATCAGACCGTCATATTCGTATTAAGGTAACAACGCCAGCGTCTTAAGACGCTGCAACAAGACGCCTTAGGACTTCGGACGCTTGGTACCGTACTTAGAACGACCCTGCTTACGGTTCTGTACGCCAGAGGTGTCAAGGGCGCCACGAACGGTGTGATAACGCACACCTGGCAAATCCTTTACACGACCGCCGCGAATCAGAACAACAGAGTGCTCTTGGAGGTTGTGACCTTCACCACCGATGTAAGAAGAGACTTCGAAACCGTTGGTAAGGCGCACACGGCAAACCTTACGCAGGGCCGAGTTCGGCTTCTTGGGGGTGGTGGTGTAAACGCGCGTACAAACGCCGCGCTTTTGCGGGCATGCCTGAAGCGCAGGCACGTCACTCTTGGTGACGGGGCGCTTGCGCGGCTTGCGCACTAGCTGATTAATCGTTGCCATGGTGTTTAGCTGACTCCAATGGTTGCCTTGGCCTATTAACAAATACAAGCAGCGGATGCGGGCGCACCCACCCCACTGTTAAAGGCTGCGCATTCTAAAGGCTGCCCCTGCCTGGCGTCAAGCCCTGGCGGTGGTTTACCGCCAGGTTCCTGCCATTCAGGGTCAGCCGCTCTTGGCTGCTCGTGGCCTGTCCTGGGTTACAGATCGTCGTCTGAATCCAGGGCGGTCAACTGAGCACCCAGCTCCTGCTCAACCTCGGTAGCCGAGGGGTTGAACAGACGCTCTACGTCTTCGCGCTTGCGACGACGCTCTGCGTGGTGAGTCAGACCGGTACCTGCCGGAATCAGACGTCCAACCACCACGTTTTCTTTCAGGCCGCGCAGGTAGTCGCGCTTGCCGGTTACCGCTGCTTCGGTCAGTACGCGGGTCGTTTCCTGGAACGACGCGGCGGAGATGAACGACTCAGTGGCCAAGCTGGCCTTGGTGATACCCAGCAGCAAGCGCTGATACTTGGCCGGGAACTTGCCTTCTTTCTCCAGGCGCTCGTTCTGCTCCAGTACGCGCACCAGTTCCGCCTGGTCGCCGGTAATGAAGTCAGAGTCGCCGGAATCGGTGATCTCCACCTTGCGCAGCATCTGACGCACGATGACTTCGATGTGCTTGTCGTTGATGCCTACGCCCTGTAGACGATAAACGTCCTGTACTTCGGCGGTGATGTACTTGGCCAGCTCCGCGACACCCAGCAGACGCAGGATATCGTGCGGGTTGCTTGGGCCATCGGAGATCACCTCACCCTTCTCGACCGTCTCGCCTTCGAACACGGCGATTTGACGCCATTTCGGGATCAGCGCCTCGAACGGATCGCCAGACTCAGGCGTAATCGTCAAACGACGCTTACCTTTGGTCTCTTTACCGAAGCTCACCACACCGCTGATTTCCGCCAAAATGGCAGGCTCTTTGGGTTTACGCGCTTCGAACAAGTCAGCCACGCGGGGCAGACCACCGGTGATGTCCTTGTTACCCGACGCCTCGACCGGTATACGCGCAACGACCTCACCTACACCGATGGTCGCACCGTCGTCCACCGAGATGATGGAGTTACCCGGCAGCAGGTACTGAACCGGCGTATTGGAACCGGACACGGATACGTACTCACCAGCGGCATCTTTCAGCATCACCATCGGGCGCTTGTCACGACCCGCCATTGGGCGTGCGGCCGACTCGATCACTTCGATGGACGACAGACCGGTCATTTCATCGACGCTGCGGTGCATGGTGACACCCTCGTCGAGATCGATGAACTGCGCCTTACCTTCTACTTCCGCGATGATCGGATGGGTGTGCGGGTCCCACTTAGCCACGACCGCACCGGCATCAACCACGTCGCCGTCGCGTACGGAGAGTTCAGCACCGTAGGGCAGCTTGTAGTACTCACGCTCACGACCATGATCGTCGGCCACCGCCAGGGCGCTCGAACGAGACACCACGACCAGCTTGCCGTCAGCGCGCTCAACGTGCTTGATGTTGTGCAGGCGCACTTTACCGCCGTGCTTCACCTGAACGCTGTCGACCGCAGAGGAACGCGATGCCGCACCACCGATGTGGAAGGTACGCATGGTCAGCTGAGTACCCGGCTCACCGATCGACTGTGCGGCGATGACACCTACAGACTCACCGATGTTGACCTGGTGGCCACGGGCAAGGTCACGTCCGTAACAGGCGGAACACACGCCGTGAGCCGTATCACAGGTGATGGTGGAGCGTACGACGATTTCGTCCACGCCCATGGTGTCCAGCGAGGCACACCACTTCTCGTCGAGCAGCGTATTACGCGGAATCAGTACTTCTTCGGTACTCGGATCGACAACATCAATGGCCACAACACGACCCAGTACGCGCTGAGACAGCGGTACGATGATGTCGCCACCCTCGATGATCGGGTGCAGCGTCAGGCCGTTTTCGGTGCCACAGTCGGTCTCGGTAATCACCAAGTCCTGAGCAACGTCTACCAGACGACGAGTCAGGTAACCGGAGTTGGCCGTTTTCAGGGCCGTATCCGCCAGACCTTTACGTGCGCCGTGGGTCGAGATGAAGTACTGAAGTACGTTCAGACCTTCACGGAAGTTCGCCACGATCGGCGTTTCAATGATCGAGCCATCCGGCTTGGCCATCAGGCCACGCATACCCGCCAGCTGGCGAATCTGTGCCGCAGAACCACGGGCACCGGAGTCGGCCATGATGAAGACACTGTTGAAGGAGTCCTGCTCGACTTCATTGCCGTCACGATCAACAACCGTCTCTTTCGAGATGCCGACCATCATCGCCTTGGCGACTTTATCATTCGCCTTGGACCAGATATCGATGACCTTGTTGTACTTCTCGCCTGCGGTTACCAGGCCAGAGGAGAACTGGTCTTCGATCTCTTTGACTTCTGCTTCAGCGGCATCAACGATCTCGGTCTTGGCATCGGGGATAACGAAGTCGTTAACACCGATCGAGGCACCGGACCAGGTCGCCAGACGGAAGCCGGTGTACATCAGCTGGTCAGCGAAGATAACCGTGGGCTTGAGGCCCGCACGACGATACACCTCGTTGATCAGGCTGGAGATCGCCTTCTTCTTCATCGGCTGATCGATCAGCGCGAACGGTACGCCTTCCGGCAGAATGCGGAACAACAGCGCACGACCGACGGTGGTGTCGTAAAGACGGCGGTGCTCGGAGCGCTCGCCAGTCTCTTCGTCGACGTCCACTTCGTCCAGACGCACCTTGACGCGGGCATGCAGCGACACGGACTGTGTGCCGAAGGCGCGCTCTACCTCATTGAGGTCGGAGAACACCATGCCTTCACCCTTGGCGTTGATCTTTTCACGGGTCATGTAGTACAGACCCAGAACAACGTCCTGCGACGGTACGATGATCGGCTCGCCGTTGGCCGGCGACAGCACGTTGTTGGTCGCCATCATCAGCGCACGGGCTTCGAGCTGTGCTTCCAGGGTCAGCGGTACGTGGACCGCCATCTGGTCACCGTCAAAGTCGGCGTTGTAAGCCGCACACACCAGCGGGTGCAGCTGGATCGCCTTACCTTCGATCAGCAGTGGCTCAAACGCCTGGATGCCCAAACGGTGCAGCGTCGGCGCGCGGTTAAGCAGTACCGGGTGTTCGCGGATAACGTCGGCCAGGATGTCCCACACTTCCGGCAGCTCGCGCTCAACCATCTTTTTCGCGGCTTTAATCGTGGATGCATGGCCCAGCGACTGCAGCTTGGAGTAGATGAACGGCTTGAACAGCTCAAGCGCCATTTTCTTCGGCAGACCACACTGGTGCAGACGCAGGGTCGGGCCCACGGTAATGACCGAACGGCCTGAGTAGTCTACGCGCTTACCCAGCAGGTTCTGACGGAAACGACCCTGCTTACCTTTGATCATATCGGCAAGGGATTTCAGCGGGCGTTTGTTGGAACCGGTGATGGCTCGGCCACGGCGGCCGTTATCCAGCAGCGCGTCGACCGCTTCCTGGAGCATCCGCTTCTCGTTACGCACGATAATATCCGGTGCGTTAAGATCCAGCAGTCGCTTCAGACGGTTGTTGCGGTTGATCACACGACGGTAAAGGTCGTTAAGATCGGAGGTCGCAAAGCGGCCGCCGTCCAGCGGTACCAACGGACGCAGATCCGGCGGCAGCACGGGCAGCACTTCCATGACCATCCACGCCGGCGCATTGCCGGAGTGGTAGAACGCTTCCAGCAGCTTCAAGCGCTTCGACAGTTTCTTGATCTTGGTTTCAGAGTTGGTCTGCGGAATCTCTTCACGCAGCGTATTGATCTCTTCTTCCAGATCGATGTCTTTGAGCAGCTCCTGAACGGCTTCGGCACCCATACGGGCGTCGAAATCATCGCCGAACTCTTCTAGCGCTTCGAAGTACTGCTCGTCGTTCAACAGCTGACCACGCTCCAGCGTGGTCATGCCGGGGTCGATGACCACGAAGCTTTCGAAGTACAGCACGCGCTCGATATCACGCAGGGTCATATCGAGGAACATGCCGATACGCGACGGCAGGGATTTCAAAAACCAAATGTGAGCCACCGGCGATGCCAGCTCGATGTGACCCATGCGTTCACGGCGCACGGCCGCCTTGGTCACTTCGACACCACACTTCTCACAGATAATGCCGCGGTGCTTCATGCGCTTATATTTGCCGCACAAGCACTCGTAGTCTTTAACCGGGCCGAAAATCTTGGCACAGAACAGACCATCCCGTTCCGGTTTAAAGGTACGGTAGTTGATGGTCTCGGGCTTCTTCACCTCGCCGAAGGACCAGGAGCGAATCATGTCCGGCGACGCCAGGGTAATCTTGATCGCGTCAAACTCATCGGACTGAGATTGCGATTTGAGTACTTTCACCAAATCTTTCATGGGACGGCTCCTAGCTCTCTAACTCGATATCGATGCCCAGCGAGCGGATTTCCTTCACGAGTACGTTGAAGGATTCCGGCATGCCTGCCTGCATGGTGTGGTCGCCATCCACGATGTTCTTGTACATCTTGGTGCGGCCTTCGACGTCGTCCGACTTGACGGTGAGCATCTCTTGTAGCGTGTACGCGGCGCCATAGGCTTCCAGCGCCCACACTTCCATCTCACCAAAGCGCTGACCACCGAACTGCGCCTTACCACCCAGCGGCTGCTGCGTAACAAGCGAGTAAGAACCGGTAGAACGCGCGTGCATCTTATCGTCTACCAGGTGGTTGAGCTTCAGCATGTACATGTAGCCAACGGTCACCGGACGGTCAAACGCATCGCCGGTACGGCCATCGTACAGCGTCATTTGGCCCGACTCCGGAATGTCCGCCAGCTTCAGCAGGTGCTTGATTTCGTGCTCTTTGGCACCGTCGAACACCGGCGTGGCCATCGGCACACCGCCCTTTAGGTTCTTCGCCAGCGCGATGACTTCGTCATCGGTCAGCGAGTCGATATCCTCGACGCGGGTGCCAGGCGTGTTATACACCTGAGCCAGGAAGTCGCGAATTTCAGCAACCTGCTGACCGCGGGCGTCGCGCAGCATGGCGTCAATTTTGACCCCGAGACCACGTGCCGCCATACCCAGGTGAGTTTCCAGGATCTGACCAACGTTCATACGCGACGGTACGCCCAGCGGGTTCAGCACCACGTCCACCGGCTCGCCCTTCTCGTCGAACGGCATGTCTTCGATGGGCATGATCGCGGAGATAACACCTTTGTTACCGTGACGACCGGCCATCTTGTCACCGGGCTGAATGCGACGCTTGACCGCCATATAGACTTTGACGATTTTCAGCACGCCCGGTGCGAGGTCGTCGCCCTGGGTCAGCTTGCGCTTCTTATCTTCGAAACGCTCGTCCATCTCTTTACGGCGGTTCTCAAGCTGTTCGTCGGCCTGGGCCAGTAGCTCGTTGTAGGCTTCATCCTGCATGCGCAGTTTGAACCACTGCTGACGCGGCAGTTCGTCCAGGTACGCCTCGCTCAGCACGTCGCCTTTCTTCAGGTTCGGGCCGCCATTAACCGCTTGGCCATCCAGCGTACGCTTCAGACGCTCAAAGGTTGCGTCTTCGGCAATACGGTAGGTTTCCTGAAGATCCTTGCGCACTTCGTCCAGCTGCATCTGCTCGATGGAGAGCGCACGGGAGTCTTTCTCAACGCCGTCACGAGTAAACACCTGAACGTCGATAACCGTACCTTTCATGCCGGTCGGGGCACGCAGGGAAGTATCTTTAACGTCAGACGCTTTCTCACCGAAGATGGCACGCAGCAGCTTCTCTTCTGGCGTCAGCTGGGTTTCACCTTTCGGTGTTACCTTACCGACCAGAATGTCACCGGGGCCAACTTCAGCGCCGATGTACACAACGCCCGCCTCGTCCAGTTTACCCAGTGCGGATTCACCGACATTGGGAATATCAGAGGTAATCTCTTCCGGCCCTAACTTGGTGTCGCGAGACACGCAGGTCAGTTCCTGGATGTGGATGGTGGTGAAACGGTCTTCTTGAACCACACGCTCAGAGAGCAGGATGGAGTCCTCGAAGTTGTAGCCGTTCCAGGGCATGAACGCGATGCGCATGTTCTGGCCAAGCGCCAGGTCGCCCATGTCGACAGACGGGCCATCGGCCAGAATATCGCCACGGGCAACGCTGTCACCAGGACGCACGATGGGGCGCTGGTTCATACAGGTATTCTGGTTGGAACGGGTGTACTTGGTCAGGTTGTAGATATCCACCCCGGCTTCGCCGCCGATGATTTCATCTTCATTGACCCGTACCACCACACGACGTGCGTCCACCGAGTCGATTACGCCGCCACGACGCGCCACGGCACAGACGCCGGAGTCACGGGCAACGAAACGCTCCATGCCGGTACCGACCAGCGGCTTGTCGGCACGCAGGGTCGGAACGGCCTGACGCTGCATGTTCGCCCCCATCAAGGCGCGGTTGGCATCATCGTGCTCCAGGAACGGGATCAGGGCCGCTGCGACAGATACAACCTGACGCGGAGACACGTCCATCAGCGTCACCTGCTCAGGACGCATAAAGGTGGTCTCACCGCGGTGGCGTACCTGTACCAGGTCATCAATCAGCTTGCCGGACTCGTCAACCGCCGCAGACGCCTGGGCGATAACAAAGTCACCTTCCTCAATCGCTGACAGGTGGACGATATCGTCAGTGACCTGACCGGCATTCACTTTGCGGTACGGTGTTTCCAAGAAGCCGTAGCTATTGGTATGACTGTACGTTGCCAGCGAGTTGATCAGACCGATGTTCGGGCCTTCCGGCGTTTCGATCGGGCACAGGCGGCCATAGTGCGTGGCGTGTACGTCGCGCACTTCGAAGCCTGCACGCTCACGGGTTAGACCACCCGGGCCGAGTGCCGACACACGACGCTTGTGGGTCACCTCGGAGAGCGGGTTGTTCTGGTCCATAAACTGAGACAGCTGGCTGGAGCCGAAGAACTCTTTCACCGCTGCCGCAACTGGCTTGGCGTTGATCAGGTCTTGCGGCATCAGGCCTTCGCTTTCCGCCATGGAAAGACGCTCTTTCACCGCACGCTCGACACGCACCAGACCGACGCGGAACTGGTTCTCGGCCATTTCGCCCACGCAGCGAATACGACGGTTACCCAGGTGATCGATATCGTCCACGTCGCCGAAGCCGTTACGGATATTGATCAGCTCACGCAGGACATCGAGGATGTCCTTGCGATCCAGCACGCCGGAGCCGGTGTCGCTTTCACGACGCAGGCGACGATTGAACTTCATCCGACCAACGCCCGACAGGTCGTAGCGGTCTTCGGTGAAGAACAGGTTATGGAACAGCGTCTCGGCAGCCTCTTTGGTGGGCGGCTCGCCGGGGCGCATCATGCGGTAAATCTCGACCAGCGCTTCCAACTGAGAGCCGGTGGTATCCAGCTTCAGAGTGTCGGAAATGAACGAACCGCAGTCGAGGTCGTTGGTGTAGAGGGTTTCGATATGCGTGATACCGCCCTGCGCCATACGCTCGAGGACTTCCGGAGTGATTTCCGTGTTACACGGGCAGATCAGCTCACCGGTTTTGGTATCGATTTGGTCTTTGGCCAGCGTTTTGCCGAACAGATACTCCATCGGCACTTCCAGACGCTCAAGGCCGGCTTTTTCAAGCTGACGAATGTGCTTCTGAGTGATCCGGCGACCCTCTTCGACGATGACGCTGCCTTCGCCATCTTTGATGTCGAACGTGGCCGTTTCACCGCGCAGGCGTGATGGCACCAGCTCCACAAAGAAGCCGGTCTTCTCGATGTGGAATTTGCTGGTTTCGAAGAACTCAGCCAGGATCTCTTCGGTGCTCATACCCAGCGCACGCATCAGTACCGAGGCCGGCAGTTTGCGGCGGCGGTCGATACGCACGAAGACGTTGTCTTTCGGGTCGAACTCGAAGTCGAGCCAAGAGCCACGGTAAGGAATCACGCGAGCAGAGTAGAGCAACTTGCCTGAGGAGTGGCTCTTGCCTTTGTCGTGATCGAAGAACACACCGGGCGAACGGTGGAGCTGAGAAACGATAACCCGCTCAGTACCGTTGATGACGAAGGTACCGTTCTCGGTCATCAGGGGGATCTCCCCCATGTAGACTTCCTGCTCTTTGATGTCTTTGATGGCCTTGTTCGAAGAGTCGCGATCGTAGATGATCAAGCGAACCTTGACACGCAGCGGAGCGGAATAGGTCACGCCACGCAGCTGACACTCTTTGACATCGAACGCTGGCGTACCGAAACGGTAGCTCACGTACTCCAGGGCCGCATTGCCGGAGAAGCTCTCGATCGGGAACACGGACTTGAACGCCGCGTGCAGGCCAACCTCGTGGCGCTCGTCGGGCGAACGATCCTGCTGGAGAAAGTCGTAGTAGGAATCAAGCTGGATGGCCAGCAAGTAAGGCACATCCATCACTTGGGGCAGTTTGCCGAAATCCTTGCGGATGCGTTTTTTCTCAGTATATGAGTAAGCCATCTGTATTCCCCAGCTTGTTCACCATGGGTGACCGATGCGTGGTCATCTGCCCCGCGGGCGTTTCAGACGCAGACAGCAAGCTCCTAAATCGGTAGCTCGCCGTCAAAAATCTTGATAGATAACAGTGTTACAGTAGTGCTGTTCGCGCTTTGCTGTCGCTTGCCAACATCACTCGCGCTTCACAACTGACGCGTTACAACAACGTACGCTTCACAACAACGGTCTTACTGTTTTGCTGCTTTTTACCGCAGCGCTTCTGCTGTTGCCTTGCAGCATATTACAACAGAAAAAGGCCGGCAGCGGGATAGCCCGCCGCCAGCCGTGGAAGCTTACGCAGCGCGTAAAGCCATCAGCACAAGGATTACTTGAGCTCGACGGTTGCGCCCGCTTCTTCCAGCTTCTTCTTAGCTGCTTCAGCGTCGTCTTTAGACATCGCTTCTTTGATGGTCGCCGGCGCGCCGTCAACGGCACCTTTGGCTTCTTTCAGGCCAAGACCGGTGATTTCACGAACAGCTTTGATGACGTTAACTTTCTTGTCACCAGCAGAAGCCAGTACCAGATCAAATTCAGTCTGCTCTTCAGCAGCTGCTTCGCCGCCGCCAGCCGGGCCAGCCATAACGGCTGCCGCTGCAGAAACGCCGAATTTCTCTTCCATTGCTTCGATCAGCTCAACAACTTCCATGACGGACATGTCGGCTACAGCATTGATGATATCGTCTTTGGACAGTGCCATTGTTTCATTCCTAACTTTGCGGGAGTCTCGGTCAGCCGAGGACTCGGGGTTCATTGCTCGGTTCAGGCAGCGTACCGATCACATCGTTCACGCCGCCTGCAAGAAACACTGCTTAGGCAGCTTCTGCTTCTTGCTTCTGGTCGCGCAGGGCGGCCAGAGTACGAACCAGCTTGCCAGCGGAGGCTTCTTTCATTACCGACATCAACTTGGCAATTGCCTCGTCGTAAGTCGGCAGGGTTGCCAGACGATCGATGTCAGCAGCCGGAATCAGCTCACCTTCGTAGGCCAACGCCTTAACTTCGAAGTTCTTCTCGTCTTTAGCGAACTCTTTGAACAGACGAGCAGCAGCGCCCGGGTGTTCAGTAGAGAAAGCCAACAGAGTAGGACCAACAAAGCTCTCGTTCAGACACTCCCACTGAGTGCCTTCGAGTGCGCGGCGAGCCAGCGTGTTACGAACAACACGAAGCTCTACACCGTTCTCACGCGCCTGCTTACGCAGATCGGTCATTTTACCAACCGTGACGCCGCGAGAATCGGCAACTACGACGGAGAGTGCGCCCTTGGCCGCTTCACTGACCTCGGCAACAATCGCTTTCTTGCCTTCAAGTGCTAGTGGCACAGTGATCACTCCTTCGTGCCGGAACCCATCAAGGCTCCGGTGGTTACCATCTCTTCCAAGGCATACTGCTGGCCTTGGAAGCCTTAGGGGATGGTGCTCACCAGAAAGCGGCTTGCGAAAAGCGTTAACCAACTGGCGGCCACACCATCTGCGCAGGCGCTCTAGGGCGATTAAGCCGCCCAATCTTCAAAAGACAAGGCGGCACCTGCGGTCTTTGACGGCGCCTCGCTTGGCATAACACCAAACGAGGGACCGCAAAGTTCTTGCTCGGTTCTTACTAAAAACCTGACGACAACCCGCTTATACCAGTGCGGAATGATCGATGGTCAGACCCGGGCCCATGGTAGTGGACAGGGTGATTTTCTTAAAGTAGATACCTTTAGAGGAGCTCGGCTTGAGCTTCTTCAGGTCAGCTACCAGCGCTTCCAGGTTGCCCTGAACGGAAGCTGCGTCAAAATCCACTTTACCCAGGGTAGTGTGGATGATGCCGTTTTTGTCGGTACGGAAACGCACCTGACCCGCTTTGGCATTTTTGACCGCCGTCGCCACGTCAGGCGTCACGGTGCCAACTTTCGGGTTCGGCATCAGGCCACGCGGACCAAGAATCTGACCCAGCTGACCGACAACGCGCATTGCATCCGGAGAAGCAATGACCACGTCGAAGTCCATCTGGCCTTTTTTGACTTGCTCAGCCAGATCGTCCATGCCCACGATGTCAGCACCGGCTTCTTTAGCCGCATCAGCATTGGCACCTTGGGTGAAGACGGCTACGCGTACGTCTTTGCCAGTACCGTTAGGCATAACGGTAGCGCCACGTACGACCTGATCGGATTTACGCGGATCAACACCCAGGTTGATCGCCACATCCAGAGACTCTTTGAATTTGACCGTGGACAGCTCGGAAAGCAGCGACACGGCCTCTTCCAGAGAGTACGCTTTATTCGGGTCTACTTTCTCGCGAATGACTTTCGCGCGCTTAGACAGTTTAGCCATGATCAGAGACCCTCCACGTTTAAGCCCATGCTACGAGCGCTACCAGCGATGGTACGCACCGCGGCGTCGAGATCAGCAGCCGTTATATCCGGCTCTTTGGTTTTGGCGATCTCTTCGAGCTGCTCGCGAGTCACGGTACCGACTTTCTTCTTGTTCGGCTCACCAGAACCAGACTTGATGCCGGCTGCTTTCTTGAGCAGAACGGCAGCCGGCGGTGTTTTGGTGACGAACGTGAAGCTACGGTCAGAGTAGACAGTGATCACGACAGGCGTCGGCAGGCCCGGCTCAATTTCTTGAGTGGCAGCGTTGAACGCCTTACAGAATTCCATAATATTCACGCCGTGCTGACCCAGCGCGGGGCCTACGGGCGGACTCGGGTTGGCTTTACCTGCAGCAACCTGCAGTTTGATATAAGCCTGTACTTTCTTGGCCATGGTAAATACTCCAGTTGGGTGATAGCGCCTGACGGCTCCCCGGTACGCGTAAAGCAGCGCTGGGCTGCTTTACATGAATCCAGAGTGGCACGCACTGCGCACCACCCTGCAATATTATGAACTTACTCTTTTTCTACCTGAGAGAATTCAAGCTCAACAGGCGTCGCACGCCCAAAGATCAGTACGCTGACCTGCAGGCGGCTCTTGTCGTAGTTCACTTCTTCAACGACACCGTTGAAATCAGCAAACGGACCATCAATAACACGGACAGACTGGCCCGGCTCAAACATAGTTTTGGGCCGCGGCTTGTCGGTACCATCTTTCACACGACGCAGAATTGCTTCGGCTTCGCGGGTAGTAATCGCAGCGGGCTTCTCTTTGGTGCCGCCAATGAACCCCATGACACGCGGCGTTTCATTCACCAGGTGCCAAGTTTCATCATCCATTTCCATCTCGACTAACACGTAGCCCGGATAGAACTTACGCTCACTCTTACGACGCTTGCCGTCACGCATCTCAACCACTTCTTCCGTCGGCACCAGGATCTCGCCAAAGCGATCTTCCATGCCGTACATCTTCACACGCTCGATAAGCGAGCGCATGACATGCTTTTCGAAGCCGGAATAAGCGTGGACGACGTACCAACGTTTGGACATGAAAACTCCTAACCAATGACGCCGGACATCGCCCAGCCAAGAAGAGTATCGATCAACCACAGCATCAGACCCACCACCAGCACAGCTACCAGCACAATGGCGGTTGTCTGAATGGTTTCAGGACGGGTCGGCCATACAACGCGCTGAATCTCTTTCTTGGCGCTTATGGCAAGCTCAACTAAATCGCGACCTTTTGTGGTTGTTAAGGCGATCAAACCAGCAAGCGCACACAACACCACCACACCCAAGACGCGGTAGAGCAGACCAATATCGGCGAAATAGGTATTACCAACGACTGCAACGACAAGCAGCGCCACAACCGCCGCCCACTTGAGCCCGTCATGGCGCGTCCGTTGCACCTCTGCGCCATGTTTTACGGAACTAGGCTTCATAAAAACGAGACTCCTAAGGGTGCAGCGAGCGACAAAGGAATTCTAGAAAAGACATACCAACCTGGGGAAGGCTGGCAGGCCAGGAGGGAATCGAACCCCCAACCTGCGGTTTTGGAGACCGCTGCTCTGCCAATTGAGCTACTGGCCTGTATCGTCATGCACGCAAGCAAACGCCTACGCAACAGCGGGCGCCATAATAGCGGAGAAACCTCCACCTGACAACCCTTACTTTCACCCCTCCCAAACCACCGAAGGGCAGAGACAAAAAAAGCGAGCTTCGCTCGCTTTTTCCGCAATATGGAGCTCATGGACGGAATTGAACCGTCGACCTCACCCTTACCAAGGGTGTGCTCTACCCCTGAGCTACATGAGCCAAAACACATCAAACTGGAGCGGGCGGCGGGAATCGAACCCGCACCATCAGCTTGGAAGGCTGAGGTTCTACCATTGAACTACGCCCGCCGAACTTGCCTATAGAATGACAATCCGCTGCACGAGTAACAGTAGCTAATGCCCGCTTACCGGCGTTTCATTCCCAGACGCTGACTAGCTCAACGCCTGCTCAATCTGGTGGAGAGGGAAGGATTCGAACCTTCGAAGCTTTCGCGGCAGATTTACAGTCTGCTCCCTTTGGCCACTCGGGAACCTCTCCAGCTGTGGCGGCACATTATGCCAGCCTCCAAAACGGTGTCAAGCCTGCAAACTCTTTATTTATCAAAGCCTGCTGGATCAACGCCTTCTCAAGCGCAGCTTCCGCTCTGGAACGCGCTGCATTCTGTCAAAGCAGCATCGAGAATGCAAGGCCTGCGCGAATTTTTTCTAATGATACCGGCTCTGGAACCCGAGGAGCACCTGACATCTTGCCCGCCCGTTCGGCAAAGGTG
This sequence comes from Halomonas sp. KX33721, assembly GCF_001596805.1. Taxonomy (NCBI): domain Bacteria; kingdom Pseudomonadati; phylum Pseudomonadota; class Gammaproteobacteria; order Oceanospirillales; family Halomonadaceae; genus Halomonas; species Halomonas sp. KX33721. The sequence goes on from NZ_LVIA01000014.1 coordinate 71,400, forward strand.
AGCGGAAAACTGGCCTCAAGCCCGCCATATACCATATCGGGCCATACCGCATGGGGCACCTGCACACCGCGGGAAACGACTCTGGCATCACCACCGGTGAGCAGCACTGGTAGCGCCACCCCCTGCTGGTCACACACTTCGCTATAGATACGGTTAATCGCACTGACGGCCGCCATATAGATACCGTGATTCACCGCATCCACCGTGCGCCGCCCTGGCTCTAGCAATGCATCGGCTTCGCTTTCCGGGTCGATGGCGACGTTGCGCGTTCCTAGCTTCAGGCTCTCTTTCATGAGCCGCAGGCCGGGAATAATGAAACCACCCAGGTGCACACCGCCAGGTAGTACGAAGTCAATGGTAATGGCGCTACCGCAATCCACCGCGCAGCAACCACCCGCCAGCTGGTAGCCCGCCAGCGCCCCCATCCAGCGGTCAACGCCCAACCGGCCCGGCTCTTCATAACCATTGACCACGCCGAGCGCTTCTGGCGTTGAGCGCGCCACATAAACGTGACGCACCTGACGGCGTAGCAACGTCACAGTCTCATCCAGCACAGCGGCCCTGGCTACACTGGATATCCGCACGGCTTCGACGACATCCAGGTCGGGAATATCCGCCCCCGGGCGCCACTCTTCCCGTGTCCACACGGCACCTCGCGAGCGGATCTCACTGCTCTCGGCATCTTTAAGCCGCCATTTCGACAGCGTGTTGCCGATATCCAAATCCAAAATCATAGGCGCCTACGTACGCTGATCTCACCGCCCGATAGGCGTCGCGAGTGACCGTTTTCAGTAACCCACAGGTTACCACTCTCATCCACATCTCCCGCCACAGCATCGCTTGAGCGCTCACCTTGAATCACTCGGATGGGTAGGCCTGCATAAGCATGGCGCTGATTCCACGCATCGAGCCAAGGCGCAAAGCCACTGTTTTCAAAGCCCGCCAGCATACCCAACAGCCCCGACACCATATCGGCAGCCAACTGGTTGCGGGAAATACCTGCCTTGGCATCAAACAGCGCCGCCACCGGCTGGTCAATGGTGGCCCGCAGGCTATCCGGTAGCGACAGGTTCATGCCCATGCCAATCACTACTTCACAAGGGCCTGCCGCATCACCGGTCACTTCAATCAAAATACCGGCTAACTTACCAAGCTCGCTGCCCTGCTCGGCTAGTAGCACATCGTTCGGCCACTTTAGTTTGGGCGATACGCCATACTGCTCAAGCACCTGAGAGACCACCACACCCACCGCCAGGCTTAACCCCTCCAGAGCATTGATACCTGATTCGAAGCGCCAGCCCATTGACACCATGAGGCTCTGCCCCCAGGGCGTCGACCACACCCGGCCACGGCGGCCACGCCCAGCCGTTTGCAGCTCGACGAAGCAGACCTCGCCATGCCCTGCCCCTTGAGAGAAGCGCTCGCGCAGGTATTCGTTGCTTGAAGGAAGCTGATCTTCCACGAACAGTCGCGCCAGCAGGTGGCGGGCATCGGCGGGCAGTCGCTCGACGATTTTGGCGCCATCCAGCGGCTCTAACGGGTGAGCCAACCGGTAGCCACGCCCTTTCACAGCGACCAGCTCTACGCCCAGCGCCTCTAATTTTTTTAGCTGTTTCCACACGGCGGCTCGGGAAACGCCCAGCGCTTCGCCTAATTGTTCACCGGAATGAACCTCGCCATCGCTTAACAAACGCATCAGGTTACCGATGGTCATGTGCTTGCCCCAACTGGGAAAACGCCTATCTTAACGGAAGCGCCACAACAGCGAAAACTGCCGCGTTTAGGTTATTGACTTGCTGCTTTATTTAAGACAGCGCTGGTAGTGGACCACTCCCAGACCCTATAATGCCGCCCTATTTTTCCAGCAGGATCGCGTCGTGATCGAGAATCTTCGCAACATTGCCATCATCGCCCACGTTGACCACGGTAAAACTACCTTGGTAGACAAACTGTTAAGCCAGTCCGGCACGCTCGACCGTAAGGCCGAAGGCCAAGAGCGTATCATGGACTCTAATGACCAGGAGAAGGAGCGTGGTATTACCATCCTGGCCAAAAACACCGCTATTCAGTGGCAGGATGGTAATGGTACGGGCTACCACATCAACATCGTGGACACCCCTGGGCACGCCGACTTCGGTGGCGAAGTTGAGCGTGTTATGTCCATGGTGGACTCGGTTCTGCTGCTGGTTGACGCCGTAGACGGCCCGATGCCACAAACCCGCTTCGTTACCCAGAAAGCCTTCTCCCAGGGCCTGAAGCCGATCGTGGTGGTTAACAAAATCGACCGCCCCGGTGCACGCCCTGATTGGGTTATCGACCAGATTTTTGATCTGTTCGACAACCTGGGTGCCACTGACGAACAGCTCGATTTCCCGATTATCTACTGCTCGGCGCTGAACGGTATTGCTGGTATGGATCCGGAAGCGCTGGCCGACAACATGGATCCGATGTTCCAAGCGATTGTGGACATCGTTGAGCCACCGAAAGTTGAAGTTGATGGCCCCTTCCAGATGCAGATTTCTGCCCTGGACTACAACAGCTACGTCGGCGTTATCGGTCTTGGCCGCATTAAGCGCGGTTCTGTGAAGCCTAACCAGCAGATTTCAGTCATCAGTGTTGATGGTACGACTCGGAAAGGCAAAATCGGTCAGGTCATGACCCACATGGGCCTTGAGCGAGTTCAAACCACCGAAGCCACCGCTGGCGATATCGTATGCATCACAGGCATCGAAGACCTGGCCATCTCGGACACTCTGTGTGACCCGAGCGCCGTTGAAGCGCTGCCGCCGCTGTCTGTTGATGAGCCGACCGTTTCTATGACCTTCCAGGTCAACGACTCGCCGTTCGCGGGTAAAGATGGCAAGTTCGTCACCAGCCGTAACATCAAAGATCGTCTGGAGCAGGAACTGATTCACAACGTCGCCCTGCGCGTCGAGCAAGGCGAAACACCCGAGAAATTCAAAGTCTCTGGCCGTGGCGAACTGCACCTGTCGGTGTTGATCGAAACCATGCGTCGTGAAGGCTTCGAGCTGGCCGTTGGCCGTCCGGAAGTTATCATCAAAGAGATCGACGGTGTTAAGCAAGAGCCCTACGAAGAAGTCATCATCGACTGTGAAGAACAGCACCAGGGCTCCATCATGGAGGAGCTTGGCTACCGTAAAGGTGAGATGACCAACATGAACCCGGATGGTAAAGGCCGAGTTCGTTTGGACTTCATTATTCCGGCGCGTGGCTTGATCGGTTTCCGTGGCCAGTTCCTGACGCTAACTTCCGGCACCGGCATCCTGACCAGCCGTTTTGACCACTACGGCCCGCTGAAGCCCGATGCGTCTATCGAGCGTCGTAACGGCGTGCTGGTGTCTATGGTAGGCGGTAAAGCGCTGGCTTACGCACTGTACGCCCTTCAGGAGCGCGGCAAGCTCATCATCGACCACGCGACCGAAGTGTACGAGGGCATGCTGATCGGTATTAACAACCGTGCCAACGACATGGTGGTGAACCCGACCAAGGGTAAAAAGCTCGATAACATGCGCTCTACCGGTAACGATGAGAACATCGTTCTAACGCCGCCGATCAAGTTTACCCTTGAGCAAGCCATCGAGTTCCTGGACTCCGATGAGCTGGTAGAAGTCACGCCCAGCCACATCCGCCTGCGCAAGAAGCACCTGACCGAAAACGAGCGTAAGCGCGCTAGCAAAAAGTAAGCTAACCCCGCCTCATTCACGAGGGCGCTGATTGAGCGGTCTGAAGGTACTGGCTGTTGGCATTGCTTATCAGGATTCGCATCTTCAGCGCGAGTGGCTGTTGAGTAATGCCAAAACGCTGGAATTTTCCCGCTTTCTTATAGCTCTTTGGAATCAATTGCGGCCGTCCAAGCAGCCGCGACAGCGTGGCTTGAGACGGCCGGTCCTGGACCAGGGGCGTCATGCCGCGTGCATCGCCGTTGCATGAGGGCGTCCAGATGGATAGGCTTTCACCCATAGCGGATGGCTCTCTTGGTTCAGGTTCTTGGCGGAACACACTGAATTTTCAAGAGAATACCATTCGCTATCTTCGTTATCAGGTCGGCCTCATGAATAAGCCGGGCTTAATCTGGAACCGTCACGCCAAAAACACAAGCAACGGTTTCTAACACTCGTGGTTTTCTGACGCCGACGCGTCTAGTCGCTCTGCCAAGCGCTTCTGGCGGCGCTTGTTGCGGTACATACGCACCAGCGCAATGACCAGTGCACACGCCACCATAGCGGCCAGCACACCGCCCTGCCAGGGGCGTGCTGCGTCGCCGAGGACGGTTTCGAGGGTAATGATGAGCGCCAGGCCAAGTGCCTGGGTACCTATGGCCAGGGCGCGCAGGGTGTCAAAAGAGGATTGCGGCATCGACATCTCCGTCATGTGAAGCGTGCATGGTATGGTTGCCCAGTGTACCTGCTTATCGGAACGACTATGAATGCCATTGCTCTCGGTCCACTGCTGATTTCCACGCCCCGCCTCTATGCCTTTGGCTGTGCACTGCTGCTGCTTGTCAGTAGTCGCTACCTGCTGGGGCTGCCCGCTAAGCAGCATGGCCGTTGGTTTAATGGCTTGCTGGTGGTGTGGCTACTGGGGGCACGCGTGGCGTTTGTGGCCCTTAACTGGGAGAGTTATAGCGCTACCCCGCTCGACGCCCTAAAAGTGTGGCAGCCGGGCTATCACGCGCTGGGTGGACTACTTGCCGGTTTACTGTGGACCGGCTGGACACTGCGTGCACGTCTGCTGGCGATGATCGGCGGACTCGCCATGACGGTAGGGGCCGTTAGCCTCTGGTTGGTGCTGGTCACGCTGGCCCCGCTAGGCCAGCAATTTGCCGTGGCATCACTGCCCGACGTCACCCTGGAAGACCTCGATGGAAACGCGGTTAGTCTCTCCTCGCTGACGAACCAAGATGAGCTCATTATCGTGAATTTATGGGCCACCTGGTGTCCCCCCTGCCTGCGTGAAATGCCGCTGCTGGAAGAGGCCGACCAGCGCGAGGGCGTTACTGTCGTGGTGGCCAATCAGGGCGAGGACTTACTACCTATCGCACGCTACCTAGACGAGCAGTCGCTGAGCTTTCGCTACCCGTTGCGCGACCCACAGCAAACCCTAATGGCCCAGTTTCAAGCCCCAGGCCTCCCCACTACTGTGCTATTTGACCAGACAGGCAAGACGCTGGACGTTCATGTGGGAGAGCTCACTCGAGCGCAGTTAGAGCGCTGGTTAAGCGATTGACCACGATAGACCTTAATACCCCCGCTGCTTTGCGTTAGAATCCCCCGCCCTGTTTGCCACTGGTGACCTGCCCAGCGGCGTACGACCGATTTTGACGACTTCCTCGAGGCATCATGAGCGATTTTTCTCCCGGCCAGCGCTGGATTAGCGACGGCGAGGCTGAGCTTGGACTCGGCACCGTGCTTAACTGCGACGCCCGTAGCGTTACCATCTTGTTCAGTGCCAGCCAGGAAACCCGTACCTACAACACCCGCCAAGCACCGCTCACCCGCGTCATGTTCGGCAGCGGCGACCGCGTGCTCTCTGCCGACGGCTGGCAGATGATCGTTGATGACAGCAAAGAGACCCGCGGCCTGATCACCTACATTGGTGAAGATAGCGAAGGCAACCCGCGCGAACTGCCTGAGGCGAAGCTGGCCGACACCATGCAGTTTGACCAAGCCCGTGACCGCCTGCTGACCGGTCAGGTAGACCGTAACGACTGGTTTGATCTGCGCTTTCGTACGTTGCACCACTATCAGCGCATTGAGCAGCACAGCGCGCTGGGCTTTGCTGGGCCGCGTATTGATCTAATCCCCCACCAGCTCTATATCGCCGACGAAGTGGCCGGACGCCATGCGCCGCGGGTACTGCTGGCCGACGAGGTAGGCCTGGGCAAAACCATTGAGGCGGGCTTGATTCTCCACCGCCTGCTGCTGGCAGGCCGGGTAGAGCGCGCGCTGATTCTGGTGCCCGACAGCCTGACCCACCAGTGGCTGGTAGAGCTGCTGCGCCGTTTCTCACTAAACGTGACACTGCTGGACGAGCACCAGAGCCAAGCCCACGGCAGCACCAACCCGTTCGAGAGCGCCCAGCTCGTGCTGGCCAGCCAAGGCTGGCTGTTCGCCAACATTCATCGCCAGGACCAAGCCCTGGCCAGCTGCTTCGACCTGCTGATTGTCGATGAAGCGCATCACCTGGACTGGAGCCCAGAAAGCAGCGGCCCCGGCTACCAGTGCGTGGAACAGCTCGCCTCTGAGATCCCGGGCTTGCTGCTGCTCACCGCCACGCCAGAACAGATGGGGCTGGAGAGCCACTTCGCGCGCCTGCGCCTGCTGGATGCCGAGCGCTACCACGATATCGAGCGCTTCAAAGAGGAGGAGCAGCACTACGTGGCGGTGGCCGAGGCCATCGATGCTCTCGAGGAACTGCCCCAGACCGCGAGCGCCCGTGAACGCGTCGCCGCCGTAGCCGACGACCGAGATAGCCAAGCGCTGCTCGCCACGCTGTGCCACCCAGAGGCCAGCCCGGAGCAGCAGGACACCGCACGCGCCCAGCTGCGCGATGCACTGCTCGACCGCCATGGCACCGGCCGCGTGATGTTCCGCAACAGCCGCCGCCATGTGGGTGGCTTCCCTGAGCGACGCCTGCATCAGGCATCACTGGAACTGCCGTCGGCTTACCGCCGCGTGCTGCGCCGCCTGGAGCGCGACGACGACTACCTGGACGAGCTGCTGATCGAAACCGGCATGGACCACCCGGATGTACTGATCTACCCGGACGCCATGTACCGCGAGTTAAGCAACGACCCGCTGAACACCGAGTCCTGGTGGCATATCGACCCACGCGTCAACTGGCTGCTGGAAAAACTCAGCGACGACAGTGAATCCGGCTTTGCCAACGACAAAGTGCTGGTGATTGCTCACCATCGCGAAACCGCCGAAGGGCTCGCGGAGGGCCTGCGGGTCTTGGGCGGCTACCATGCGCCGGTCTTCCACGAAGGCCTGTCACTGATAGAGCGCGACCGGGCCGCCGCCGCGTTTGCCGATGAAGAGGATGGCTGCCAGGTGTTGGTGTGTTCCGAAATCGGCTCCGAAGGGCGCAACTTCCAGTTCTGCCGCCACTTGGTCATGTTCGACATGCCGCAGCACCCCGACCAGCTAGAGCAGCGCATTGGCCGCCTGGACCGGATCGGCCAGCGCCACGCTATTGAGCTGCACGTGCCCAACTTCACCGGCAGCCCCGGCGAGCGCCTGATGCGCTGGTACCACGAAGGCATGGACGCGTTCAGCGCGCCCCATGGGGTGGGCAGCGACCTGTTCGATGCCTTTGGCGATGCCCTGGCCGATGCGCTGCTCGACGATGAAGCGCTCGACGAGATTATCGAAGAGACGCGCGAGATGTTCACTGCCAAGCTCGCCGAGCGGGATGCGGGTCGCAACCGCCTGCTGGAGCTTAATGCTTGTCGCCCAGCACGAGCACAGCAGGTGATTGAGGCGGTACGCGAGCTGGACGAGGACCCAGCACTGCCCCGCTACGTGGAGCGCGCGCTGGATATCTTCGGCGTCGATAGCCAGGAGATCGGCAATGGCCTGCTCTACCTTCAGCCCAGCCAGCACATGCTGGATGGCCTGCCGGGGCTGGTAAAAGGCGAAGAGGGCTTTTCCGCCACCTATAGCCGCGCTCAGGCGCTGGCGCGGGATGATGTTCAGCGGCTCTCCTGGGAGCACCCGCTGCTGCGCGAAATGATGGGCCGCATTCTCGACGGCACCATGGGCAACACGGCGCTGGCGCTGCTGCGCCACCCGGCGATCCCCAGCGGGCGCTTAATGGCGGAACTGGTGTTCCGCACCCACTGCCCGGCACCCAAATCGCTGCACCTGAACCGCTTTTTGCCACCCACCGCCGTGCGGGTACTGTTGGATGAATCAGGGGCTAACCTGACCAGCAAGATCTCCTTCACCGGGCTGGGCAAAAATCTGCAGAAGGTGAACAAGTCGCTGGCGCGGGACTTGATCAAAAGCCGCCATGACCAGTTACGCGAACTCCTCACCCAAGGGGAAGGCGAAGCCGAACGGGAGCTGCCGAGCATTGTTGAGGCCGCTGAAACCCGTATGCGTGCCCAACTGGATGCCGAACTGGCCCGCCTGACGGCGCTGGCAGAGCACAATCCGGCAGTACGCAGCGAAGAGCTGGAAGCGCTGAAACAGGAGCGCCAAGCACTGAGCAACGCGATTGAGAATACCCGCCTGCGGCTTGACTCCGTACGGGTCATTATCACCGTCGACCCGAACGCTTAAACCAGGCAAGTACCCGCTGGTGGCGCTATAAAATTGCCGCCAGCGCTTGCTTCAGCGTCGGGTATTGGAAATGAAAGCCTGCCTCGCTCAAGCGCGCCGGGCGCATATCCGCACCGGTAAGCAGCAGTTGTGACATCTCCCCAAAGCCCGCTTTCAGCACAAAAGCGGGCACCGGAAACATGGCCGGACGATGCAGCTGCTTGGCCAGCGCTTGGGTGAATTCGGCGTTGGTCACCGGATGCGGTGCGCTGCCGTTAAAGGCACCTGACAAGGTCGGCTCGTTGATCAGAAACATAATCGCCGCTACCAAGTCATCCCGGTGAATCCAGGGCATGAACTGTGTGCCATCGCCAAATCGCCCGCCTAATCCCAGCTTGAACGGTGGCAGCATTTTCTGCAGCGTACCGCCTCCCGCCTCTAGCACTAAGCCAATCCGTAAAACTGCTAGCCTAACCCCCATGGCTTCAATCGGTTTTGCCGCGGCTTCCCATTGGGCGCAGAGCCGATGGGCGAACTCATCATGAGGGGACGTGGATTCATCCACCACTTTGCTGCCCTGATCACCGTAATAGCCCATGGCCGAACCGCTCACCATCACTTTCGGTAAGGGCTGACCATTGGCCGCCAGCTGCTCACAGAGCGCAATCAGCTGCTGAGTACTTTCCACCCGTGAACGAATCAGCCGCTCTTTCTGCTCGGCGCTCCAGCGCTTTGCCGCGATGGACTCCCCCGCTAGGTTTACCAACGCATCCGGCGGTGTATCCACAAAGGCTTGGGCACTATCACGGATATCGCATGCCTTGGGTAGTTTTCCCCGCACGTCGTGGGGCGTGCGAGATACCACCTGTACATCGTGCCCCTGGGCAATGAGCTGTTGGCAGAGCCGTTGGCCTACAAAGCCGCTTCCCCCGGTAATTAATACCCGCATGGTGTCACTCCTTTGGCGTTGGACGTCACTTGCGCCAGCGTAGTCGCCACTACTGATCCATCAGATGGTTGATATCAAAAAGTGGTCACCGCACCGTCGCGCACGTTGCATAGCGCTTAATTGTACAATATTTATACATAACTGCTACAATAAATTTAGTTGAGCACTACCTTACTCGCGAGGATTTATGGCTGAACCGGCAAGTGTAACCTTCACTCCCTCCACCGCGCCCACCTTTGCGAGCAAAGTTGCCGACTGAACAGTATGGCCACTTCGATCATGTGGTGATCAGCGCGCCGCCTCCCCAGGCAAAAGCGCTGCGGGCAGTCAGTCATTCTTATACAGCGAGCGCGGTTTATGGCTATACGGCGGCAGCTTTCGTGGCAGCCGCGTGGAGGATGCATGGCTCTCCGATGACGAGTTGGGAGAGGCATTATTAGGCCGGTCGGTCTAATGGAAGCTAACGCGAGGCTACACCCAAAGGGACACAGCAAAGGTTGTACCTAGTAGCCACAAGTTGTACAAAGGTGCCTATAATAGCGTGACCCTATCTAACCGATTAGGTGCTATTCAGCAAACCGCTACACGACTAAGTGGCCTAGCGCCGAACTGGCGCGACAACACGGCCACCGCAATTATTGACAGACCCCTGCAGCGCTTGTTGCAGGCAACCAAGAGGCAATGGCGCCCATGAGCAACAAGGCGACCCACCCACCCGATACCCCGCTCTATCCGATTCGGGAAGTTTCCCGCTTAACGGGTGTGAACTCGGTCACCCTGCGCGCCTGGGAGCGACGCTACGGATTAATTCGCCCACAGCGGACCCCTAAGGGTCACCGGCTCTATGCCCAGGACGATATCAGCCGTATTGAACGCATTCTCCAGTGGCTCAACCGAGGCGTGCCGGTCAGCCAGGTCGCCGACCTGCTTGACCAGCCCGAAACGGTAGAGACCCCCACCCCAGATGCCGGGGACTGGTCTAGCCAGCGCCAGCAGCTTCTGGCGGTCATTGAAGCCGTCGACCTTCCCAAGCTGGAAGCGCTCTACCATCAAAGCCTAGCGCTCTATCCGCTAAGCGTGGCGATTAACGAGCTGTGGCAGCCCGTCATTCTAACCCTAGAAGCTAAATGGGCGGCGCAGCCAGATGATTTGGTGCGCCGCACCTTTGAGGCCTTTTTGCGTAGTCAGGTGGGTACTCGCCTGCACTACGCCAACCAGGCAACCCGCGGCCCGCTGATTCTGCTCAGCGCCATGCCCGACGATCCTGGCCCGCTGTGGGTACTGATGAGTGCACTGATGGCCAGCGAGCAGGGCTACCGAGTCCAGCTGTTTGATCATTCGCTGGCACTCGAAGACCTTGCACAAGCGGTGTCTCGCCTGCACTCCTCAATGGTTCTGCTCTCTAGCGGCCAGCGGGAATGCGACAACTATATTCGCGTAGCGCTACCCAAAGCCGCTGAAGCGCTGGGCGTGCCTATCGGCGTATGCGGTGAAGTCGCGCGCCTGCGTGAGAACGATCTGCGCGATGGTCCTGTTCATATGCTGGGCGACGACCTACCCCAGGCGATCGCCCGGCTACGCCCTCTACTGCGTGAATCAGGCATTCTTTAAGCGCACGAAAAGTCGCCAATCTAAGGGCTTTGCATGAACCTGCAGCTTGTTTGGTTTCGCAGTGATCTACGTATTCATGACAATTCCGCACTCGCCGCCGCTGCCGCCAAAGGGCCGGTAGTGGCGGTTTTTTTGCGTAGCATTGAGCAGTGGCGTGACCACGGCCACGGCGCAAATAAGCTCGATTTCTGGGCGCGTGGTGTTAGCGCGCTTAAGGCCTCGCTCAATGGCTTGAATATTCCGCTGCTGCATCGCGATATTGGGCGTTTCGACGACGCCCCCAAGGCGCTTTTAGAGGTTGCCCGCGAACATGGCATCAAGCAGCTCCACTTCAATTATGAGTATCCGCTGAACGAGCAGCGCCGCGACCAGTCGGTACTGGAGACTTTTCAGCAGGCCGGTATTACCGCCCAAGGCCATCACGACGCGGTGGCGTTTGCCCCCGGTACCTTACTGACAGGCAAAGGTGACTACTACGGCGTCTTCACCCCGTTTTCAAAAGCGTGGCACAAGCAAGTTACCGCCGAGCAGCTAGCCCTGCGCGACACGCCCAGCGTGCAGTCACCGCTAGCCATTGACAGTGATCCATTACCCGCACTGCCAACGCTAGAGGATGAGCCGCTGGATGGGCGTCTCTGGCCTGCGGGTGAAAATGCTGCCAGCGATAACCTTGAGCGTTTTTTACGCTTTCGGGGGCGTCACTATAAAGATCAGCGTAACTTTCCTAAGGTGCGCGGCACGAGCGAGCTTTCGCCCTACTTAGCGCTGGGCGTTATTTCCCACCGCCAGTGCCTGCAAGCGGTCATGAGCGAAAATGGCGGGCACCTTGCCGATGGCGATGCAGGCCTTACCACCTGGGTAAACGAACTCATCTGGCGCGAGTTTTATCAGCATGTCGCGGTCGGCTTTCCTCAGGTATGCCGCTACCAGCCGTTTCAAGCGCACACCAAGCAGTTGCAATGGCGGGATGCCGACGAAGGGTTTGCCGCCTGGTGCGAAGGCCGCACCGGTTATCCGATTGTGGATGCCGCCATGCGACAGCTAGTGACGACCGGCTGGATGCACAATCGCCTGCGAATGATTACGGCCATGTTTCTCAGCAAGCATCTGCTGATTGACTGGCGGCGGGGCGAAGCCTTTTTTATGCGCTACTTGGTCGATGGCGAGTTTTGCGCCAATAACGGCGGCTGGCAGTGGGCAGCCTCAACGGGTACCGATGCGGCACCTTACTTCCGCATTTTCAACCCCACGACCCAATCCACGCGCTTCGACCCAGGCGGCGAATTTATTGCTCAGTGGCTACCCGAGCTCAAGACGTTGCCTGCCAAAGCGCGCCATGCGCCGCCTCAGGACATGCTCAACCCGATTGACTACCCAGCGCCCATCGTTGACCACAACGCGGCTCGCCAGCGGGCGCTGGATGCCTTCAAAGTGCTCTCCAAATAACGTTAACCTCAGCACCTCTCCATAGCGGCGTCCCGCCGTTATTTTAGGCGGTGCAGCGCTGGCAAACGTTAGCTTGGCACCGTGGCTACTTCCAGCACAGGCCGTCATCTGGGCAGCGCTCTGCTGGGACATCAGCCGTTACATTCAGCGTTTAGCCGCTAGCGATTAATTAATATGCGCCTTCTGCCTGCGGTAGCGGTGCCCAGCGCTGCTCAAGCTCGGCGGCGGGCATCGGTTTAGCAAAGTAAAATCCTTGTACCAGGGTGCAGCCTGCTTCTACCAGGAACTGACACTGGGCCTGGGTTTCGACTCCTTCGGCGATCACTTCCAGCCCCATGCCTTTTGCCATGGCCAGTACCGCTGTAACAATCGCGGCATCTGCTTGGTCGTTGGGCAACTCGCTAATAAAAGCGCGATCTAATTTAATTTTATCTACTGGTAGCCGCTTCAAATATCCCAGCGACGAGTAGCCGGTGCCAAAGTCGTCAATAGCGATTGAGTAGCCAAGCTCTCTTAGTGCCTGCAGACGTGGCCCCATGTCCCCTGCTCGTTCGTCTAGTAACACCGATTCGGTCAGCTCCAAACCAAGTTGTGACGGCTCTAGCTGGTAACGCTCAAGACAGGTGGCAAGCTGGGTTTCTAGATCGCCCTGAAAGAGCTGAAGGGCAGAGATATTGACCCAAACAGTGGTCTTCGGCATGCCGCTATTTTGCCAATGCGCTTGCTGAGCACAGGCCTTTTCGATCACCCAACTGCCTAACTCTGCCATCAAGCCGTGACGCTCGGCCAGGGGAATAAACTCTCCCGGCGATATCATGCCACCTTTGGGGTGACGCCAGCGCAGCAGTGCTTCCATACCTACCAACTCACCGCTACCGGGATGGTGTTGGGTTTGGTAGTGAAGCTCTAACTGGTCACCGGAGATCAGCGCGGCACGCAGGTCGCTGACTAATGCTAATTGGGGATTATCCTGTTTATCCAGCGCGGGGCAAAACCGCAGGCTGTGGTTGCGACCCAGCCGCTTGGCGCTGTAAAGCGCTGACTCTAAACGCTGAAACAGCACGCTGGAATCTTGACCATCTTCCGGCGCACGGCAGCTACCAATGGTGAGGCCTAATCGCAGCGACTGTTCATTAATCTCGAAGGGGCGGCACATATGGTCGCGCAGATTCCCTAGCCACTTGTCGTGGTCATCAAAGGTAGTGGTGCGAATCACCATAAACTCATCACCACCCAGCCGCCCCACTACGCTTCCCGCCATATAGCTGGTGAGCCGCTGGGCAAATCGAGCCAGCAGCCGGTCGCCCTGCTCAACGCCTAAGCTATCGTTAACCGACTTAAGTCCGTCAATATCAATCAGCGCCATATCCAAGCTTTCACCTGCACGCAGGTGGCGCAGCCTGGACGCCATTAAGTCATGCAAGCGACGTCGGTTAGGTAGGCCTGTTAGCGGATCTTCATAGCCGATACGCCTTAAATCGTTCTCACGAGCTTTTTGTGCCGAAATATCGGAGAACCAGCTGATAAAGTGGGTGATTTTGCCTCGCTTGTCGGTGACGGCACGCACTTTGAGCCATTCAGGGTACTCATCGCCATGTTTGCGACGGTTCCACATTTCGCCTTCCCAGCGCCCAGTGGCTTTTAGGGTGCTCCAAAAGTTTTCATAAAACGCTTTGTCATGGCGCTGAGCCGCCAGGGTGTCTAGTTTTCGGCCTATCATCTCTTGGCTTTCATAACCGGTAATTTCGGTAAACGCCGGATTCACCGCTAGCACACGGTTTTGGACATCACTAATGACCACCGCATCACCAGACAACCCCAACGCATCCTGTGAAAGACGCAGGCGCAGACGCTGCAGACGCACTTGGTTCCAAGCATCCCACAAGCCTAAAGTAACGAAGCTAGCCGCGACCATACGCAGCGCCGCACCGGGGATCCACACGCAGGCAGGTAGCGCCATCAGCGCCACCCATACCAACGGGCGATTAAGAGAGACAGGCAGCCACATGGCGATTCTTGTTGTCCTGATCAGTCACTAACAAAAACAAACGATGACGACATCATGCCGTCTCACTAAAATCTTGGATAGAGCATATTACGTCAATACACCGTTTATTGGGCGAATTCACTAATCCGAACAACACAATAAGGCAACCTGGATTATCGGCAACCCATTAAAAAGTGTTAGAACGTTACGATAAGCCGCTCGCGACGTGCATTCAGCGGTTTCGGGAAGTAGACTAGGCGCAACAATCATCTTCATACTCGGAACGACTCAGTGACCAAGCAACATTCCTTTGATCGCGAAGAACTGCTGGCCTGCTCGCGCGGCGAACTATTTGGCCCCGGCAATGCACAGTTGCCAGCTCCTAACATGCTGATGCTTGATCGCATTAAGCACATTCACGAAGAGGGCGGTGAGCATGGCAAGGGCGAACTGATCGCCGAGCTGGATATCACACCTGATCTGTGGTTTTTTGATTGCCACTTCCCGGGAGATCCAGTGATGCCCGGCTGCTTAGGGCTTGATGCGATGTGGCAGCTGGTGGGCTTCTATCTGGGATGGCTTGGCCATCCTGGCCGTGGCCGTGCGCTAGGCTGTGGCGAAGTGAAGTTCAGCGGCCAAATTTTGCCCGATGCACAAAAAGTGACGTATCGCATTAATATGAAGCGCGTCATTACTCGTCGGCTTATCCTAGGCATTGCTGACGGCACCGTGTCCGTTGACGGACGCGACATCTACCAGGCTAATGAGCTGCGCGTTGGCCTATTCACCTCCACTGCGAATTTCTAACAGGAGGCTCCCATGCGACGAGTGGTAGTCACCGGCCTTGGCATCGTGTCGTGCTTAGGCAACGACCAGCAACAGGTCCTAGACGCGCTCAAAAACGGGCGCAGCGGTATTCGTTTTAAGGAAGAGTACGCTGAGCGTGGCTTCCGTAGCCATGTAGCAGGCAGCGTTGATATCGACTTGGACGCGTTAATCGACCGCAAACTGCGCCGCTTTATGGGCGACGCAGCAGCCTATGCGTATGTCTCCATGGCTCAAGCAGTCGAAGACGCCGGGCTAACTGAAGCCCAGGTTTCTGACGTGCGTACGGGGCTGATTGCAGGCTCGGGGGGTGCATCAAGCGCCAACCAAGTTGAAGCTGCCGACGCCATGCGCGAGAAAGGCCTGCGCCGCGTAGGCCCCTACCGTGTTACCCGCACCATGGGCAGCACAGTGTCTGCGTGCTTGGCAACGCCGTTTAAAATCAAAGGTGTGAATTACTCAATCTCTTCCGCCTGCGCAACCTCAGCTCACTGTATCGGCAATGCCATGGAGCAGATCCAGCTAGGCAAGCAAGATGTGGTATTTGCGGGTGGTGGCGAAGAGGAGCACTGGACGCTCTCGTGCCTGTTTGATGCAATGGGCGCCCTCTCCACCCACTACAACGATACGCCTGACAAGGCTTCTCGCCCCTACGACCAGGCGCGCGACGGCTTTGTGATCGCTGGCGGCGGCGGCATGCTGGTGCTTGAAGAGCTGGAGCATGCCAAAGCTCGTGGCGCGAAGATTTACGGCGAGCTGGTGGGCTATGGCGCAACGTCTGATGGCTACGACATGGTGGCTCCCTCTGGCGAAGGTGCTACACGCTGTATGCACCAAGCGATGGCGACCGTGCAGGGCGATATCGACTATATCAATACCCACGGCACCTCTACGCCGGTTGGTGATATGGCTGAGTTGAAGGCCATCCGCAATGTGTTTGGCAACTCAACGCCTGCTATGAGCTCGACCAAGTCGCTAACGGGCCACTCCCTGGGAGCAACAGGCGTACAAGAAGCCATCTACTCACTGTTGATGATGCAGCACAATTTTGTAGCTGCCTCGGCAAACGTTGATCAGCTGGATGAGCAGGCCGATGGCTTCGATATTGTGACCCAGCGTCGCGATAACGTCACCATCGACCGCGTGCTGTCTAATAGCTTTGGCTTTGGCGGTACGAACGCTTGCTTAGTCTTCCAGCGCTATAACGGTTGATCAGCACTTAAGCAGCATAAAAACGGCGCCTTTCGAGGCGCCGTTTTGCGTTATAAAACGATTAGCGAGACGCTGGCCGTGGCACCTCTGAAATTTCCTGTAGCTGACCCTCTATCCAAGCCTCTACATCTTCCAAGACTTCATCGGGCGTACGCCCGGAGGTCTCAATGGGCTCTCCAATGCGCACCCGCAGTACACCCGGGCGCTTGACCCAGTGACGACCAGGCCAGCGCTCACCGGCATTGTGAGCGACGGGAAGCACCGGCACACCGGCTCGGCAAGCAACGACACTACCGCTTTTGTTATAGCGCTTGCGCACGCCAGGATCTACCCGCGTGCCCTCTGGGAAAATCAGGACAGACAGGCCAGTGCCCAGGCGTTCGACGCCCTGCGTCAGCACCTGTTTCATGGCTCGCGCGGGCTTGGAGCGATCCAAACTGATCGGGCGTAGCAAGCGCAGCCCCCACCCAAAAACGGGAATGCGCAGCAGCTCGCGCTTGAGCACGGTGCACACCGGCGGCTTCATCACCTGCAGAAAGAGCGTCTCCCACTCACACTGGTGATTGGCTTGAATGACGCAGGGCCCTGACGGGATATTTTCCCGCCCCTGAATCTCATAGCGCACACCGCAGGCAATGCGGAACCACACCATCAAGAAGTAGTTGTAGAGATTCAACAGCCGATAGCGAGCCGCCAGTGGCAGAAACGGTGCGATGGGTAAAAAAAGCACCCCAATGAGCAGCATGGCAGTGAAATAACCTAAATAAAACAGCAGGCTGCGACCCACATTGATCAAACTGACTCTCCTGTCCCAACGTCATCACGCTGCTGGTCACGGGTTAAGCACCACGCATCTAGCATGCGTCCCACTTCCAGCCGCCAAGGTTTTTGATGCACACCAAAAACATCCAACACTCGACGGCAGTTTAATACCCGACGCAGCTTGGCGTCGTGATGATGATTAAGGGCCTGTATCTCCCCTAAATCAATATGTTCGCCACGCCCTTCTAGGTGAGTGGCCAGCTGAGTACGCACCATTGATGTAAAAGTGAACGCACTGACCGGCTCAGTGCCCGCCAAATGATAGGCTCCCCAGGCGTCAGCGCCGCAGGCCTGCTGCTGTAGCATGCCAATCAACGCCATGGCGACCGCGTCGGCAGAGGTGGGGCAAAACACTACGTCCTCTGCTGCGCGCACCGTCTGCCCCGTGATAAAGCTGTCGATAATTTCACTTAGCCAGGCGTGGCTACCTTCCAACGCAAACAGCGGCCCTAAGCGCACAATCAGATGGCGATGGTATTCGGCACGGATACGATCGCCTGTTTGCACCAATCGACGCAAACACTCATCACGTGGGGCAGGCACGACATGCTCATCAATCGGGATATCAAATCCCTCTTCATAGAGCTGATCCGAGACACACCACACCAGCGCCACGTCTTGGGCTTGGCAGGCATCCACACAGCGATCAACGGCATCCGCATGGGCTTTCACCTCGGCGGGCGTCATGCTCAGCGGGTGCGCCAGCGGGGGAATGAGCACCGCATCGGGCGCTATCGCCTGTAGCTGACTCGGCGAAACAGCAAGGCCTTGCTCAATGACTAGCTCGGTATCCGCGCGCCGGCTCGCTTCACGGGCTAGCGCTAAACTTAAGCAGTGCCCGGCATCTAGTATCAGCAGCTTCAAGACAGCCTCTCCCCCTCAACCCAAAACCGTGGCGGCAACTGCGCCACGCATCGACGAACGTGTGTAAGGTACTTTCTAGAACGGAATTTCGTCGTCGAAATCATCAAAATTACCCGGATCGGGGGCGCCATAGCTGTTGTTTTGGTTATTCGGTGCCGGCTGCTGCTGCGGCGCTGGCTGTCCACCTCGCTGAGGGGCCCCACCCTGAGGCGGGTAGCCGCCCTGCTGGGGCAGGTTTTGGCCATAGTTCTGTTGAGGAGGCGCTTGCTGAGCCGGGGCCTGCTGAGCGTAGCCACCCTGCGGGGCACCACCGCCCTGGAAGTCGCCGCCACGGCTATCCAGCATTTGCATATCGTTAGCCACGATCTCCGTGCTGTAACGATCTTGACCGTTCTGGTCCTGCCATTTGCGCGTTTGCAGGCGGCCCTCAATATACACTTTTGAGCCTTTTTTAAGGTACTGCTGGGCGATTTCAGCGGTTTTGTTGAATAGCACCACGCGATGCCACTCGGTGCGCTCCTGGCGCTGGCCACTTTGGCGATCCATCCAGGTATCGGAAGTGGCTAGGTTTAAGTTTGCTACCGCTGTGCCAGAAGGGGTGAATCGCACTTCAGGATCTTGGCCCAGGTTGCCAATCAAAATAACTTTGTTAATACCGCGCGCCATGAGGTCGCTCCTTTACGTAATCGGACAAATAACTGAGTAGGTCGCTACCTGCTGTTTTTAGCAGGTGAGCGCTCATTCTTTAGGGTCGCGGCGGTGGAATCAGTTTTGCCAGCGCCGCTTGATCGAGTTCTTTGCGGTTTACCTTCAAATACATGAGGCGCTCCTCCGGCACGACCATCACATCTTCCACACCAACCACGTCGGCAAGATGCTCCATCAATAAGTTGATCGCATCAGGCTGCGTATCGTGTAACGCCACCACCTCGCTGGAGAGCGGCGGAGGAGAAGGCATCCGCCACATGGCTACCCACCACGCCAGCGCTAGCACCGCGCAACCAATAAATACCGCGTTAAGCCCCCAGGTATTCGCCAGCAAGCCGCCCAACGTGCCACCTAAAAAAGCGCCGAGAAACTGGCTGGTGGAATACACCCCCATTGCGGTGCCCTTAGCACCCGCTGGGGCCAACTTGCTAAGCATGGAAGGCAGCGTTGCCTCCAGCAAATTAAAGCCGGTAAAGAAAACAAATAGCCAAACAAACAGCCAATGCCCCTGGGAAAGCGACAACCCTAGGCTGGCTAGGCTGGCAGCGATGGCTCCAATCGCCAATAGGCACATCAGCCTCATACGCTGGCGCTTTTCCGCTATGATCACCAGCGGCACCATCGCCACAAAAGAGAGTGCCATAATGCCTAGGTAGGCTAATCCATGGTACTCCACTGCTACCCCCGCATTGAGTAAGCGGAAGGGGATAGCCACAAAGATTGCCATGAGGACAAGATGCAGCGCAAAAATCGATAGATCAAGCCGCCACAAATCCGGCCGGGTAATCACACTTTTAAACTGCTTCCGGTCCAGCCCTACGTCACGGTGGCGTAACCGGCGCGGCGCAGGCGGCACCCAGCGCCAAAGGACTAACAGTCCCACCAATGTTAGGAGTGCGGTAAACCAAAACACCCCAGAGAGCCCCGCCCAGGAGGCTAACCAAGGACCAAGCACCATGGCAATGGCAAACGATACGCCGATCGAAAGGCCAATGGTGGCCATGGCCGCCGTGCGTACCTGCTCGCGGGTTTGATCTGCCAATAGAGCCATTATGGCGGCCGCCACGGCACCGCCCCCCTGAAGGGCGCGACCTAAAATTACCCCGCCAATGCTATCTGCCATGGCCGCTACCACGCTGCCAAAAGCAAAAATCAGCAGCCCCATCGCAATGACACGCTTACGACCAATGCGGTCAGAGAGCAAACCAAACGGGATTTGCAGCGTCGCCTGGGTTAAGCCATAAATGCCTAACGCCACGCCAACCAGTAGCGGCGTAGCGCCTGCCAGCGTATCGGCATAGAGCGCGAGCACCGGCAGAACCATGAACAGTCCCAGCATACGAGACGCATAAAGGCCGGCCAAGCCGCTGATTGCACGGCGTTCAGCGGCCAGCAGCAGTGCGGAAACCTTGCGCATAGTGCCCTTGTGTATGGTGGATGGGCCAGAACGGCCTGAGGTAACCCCCCATTCTAGCGCTTTGTCATCACGCTGGAAACGCCAAGCGCGGTGACGCAGGCAGAGACAGTTTTGCCGGGAAGGGGACAGCAATCGTATAATTACGCTTTTGCCACGCGATTCGAGGTGTTGATGGACAGCATTCTGGTCAGGGGTGCCCGCACCCACAACCTCAAGCAGATCGATGTGGAGCTGCCTCGCGACAAGCTTATCGTCATTACCGGGCTTTCCGGTTCCGGTAAGTCATCGCTGGCGTTTGACACGCTCTATGCCGAGGGGCAGCGTCGCTACGTGGAGTCGCTCTCTA
Source organism: Halomonas sp. KX33721 (assembly GCF_001596805.1). Classification (NCBI taxonomy): domain Bacteria; kingdom Pseudomonadati; phylum Pseudomonadota; class Gammaproteobacteria; order Oceanospirillales; family Halomonadaceae; genus Halomonas; species Halomonas sp. KX33721. The sequence goes on from NZ_LVIA01000014.1 coordinate 91,872, forward strand.
CCTATGCACGCCAATTCCTCTCGATGATGGAGAAGCCCGATGTGGACCACATCGAAGGTCTCTCTCCTGCGATCTCTATTGAGCAGAAATCCACCTCCCACAACCCGCGCTCAACCGTGGGCACTATCACCGAAATCTACGACTACCTGCGTCTGCTGTTTGCCCGCGCAGGCACGCCCCGTTGCCCAGAGCACGGTGAAGACTTAGAAGCCCAGACCATTTCGCAGATGGTCGATCAAGTGATGAACCTCGCCGAGGGCACCAAGCTAATGCTGCTGGCCCCTATGGTGAAGGGCCGCAAAGGCGAGCATTTACAATTGCTCAGCGAGCTGCGTGCCCAGGGGTTCGTGCGGGTGCAGATCGACGGTCAAGTGCTCGAACTCGACGACATCGCACCATTGGATAAGCGTAAAAAACACGATATCAGCGTGGTAGTGGACCGCTTTAAAGTGCGCGACGATATCGCCCAGCGCTTAGCGGAATCGTTTGAGACCGCGCTAAACCTGGCCGACGGCACGGCGATGATTCACTTTATGGATGGCGAGCAGGAAGACCTCGCCTTCTCCTCGCGCTTTGCCTGCCCGGTATGTGGCTACTCGCTCTCAGAGCTTGAGCCGCGCATGTTCTCTTTTAACAACCCTGCGGGCGCCTGCCCTACCTGTGATGGCCTCGGCGTTCAGCAGTACTTTGACCCAGATAAGCTGATTAGCCATCCAGAGCTTTCCCTCGCAGAAGGCGTCATTAAAGGCTGGGATCGGCGCAACATTTACTATTTCACCCAGTTGCAGGCACTCGCCAAGCACTACCGCTTCGAGCTGGAAACCCCCTGGCAGGAGCTGGCTCGCCACGAGCGTGAGATCATCCTCAACGGTAGCGGCAATGAGCAAATTCCGTTCGTGTACGTGGGGGATCGCGGCCGCAAAGTCACCCGGGAGCATGCCTTTGAAGGCGTGCTGCCCAACATGCAGCGCCGCTATCGGGAAACCGAATCCAACATGGTGCGTGATGATCTCGCCAAGTATATCGCCGTGCAGCCGTGTACCACCTGCGGCGGCTCGCGGCTGCGCAAAGAGTCGCGCCATGTGTATGTGGATGACCACAACATTGCGGATATCGTTCACCTGCCGATTGGCGACGCGTGGCGCTACTTTGCCGAGCTGGCCCTGCCGGGGCGTAAAGGCGAAATTGCCGACAAGATCGTCAACGAGATTCACGCGCGCCTAGAGTTCCTGGTCAACGTGGGCCTGGACTACCTGAACCTAGAGCGCAGCGCCGACACCCTCTCCGGCGGCGAAGCCCAGCGTATCCGTCTGGCTAGCCAAATCGGCGCGGGGCTGGTGGGCGTCATGTACATTCTGGACGAGCCCTCTATCGGCCTGCATCAGCGGGACAATGACCGCCTGTTGAAAACCCTGGAGCGACTGCGCGACCTGGGCAATACCGTGATTGTGGTCGAACACGACGAAGACGCCATTCGCGCGGCGGACCATGTGCTGGATATCGGCCCCGGCGCCGGTGTTCATGGCGGTGAAATCGTCGCCCAAGGCACGCCCCAGCAAGTGATGGATAACCCCAACTCGCTCACCGGTCAGTATCTTTCCGGCACTCGTGAAATCGCCGTGCCGCCCTACCGTATTCCCAGCAATCCGGAAAAGCAGTTGGTCGTGCGCGGCGCGACAGGCAATAACCTGCAAAACGTCACGCTGAGCCTGCCTTTGGGGCTGTTTATTGCCGTGACGGGGGTTTCTGGCTCGGGTAAATCAACGCTGATTAACGACACGCTGATGCCCATTGCCGCCCGTGAGCTTAACCGCGCCACCACCTTGACCCCAGCGCCCTATGAGAAGGTTGAAGGGCTTGATCAGCTCGATAAAGTGATCGATATCGACCAGAGCCCCATTGGCCGTACGCCGCGCTCTAACCCTGCGACGTACACCGGTATTTTCACGCCCATTCGCGAGCTATTTGCGGGTACCCAAGAGGCGCGCTCACGGGGCTATAAGCCGGGCCGCTTCAGCTTTAACGTTAAGGGCGGGCGCTGTGAAGCGTGTCAGGGCGAGGGCATGATCAAGGTAGAGATGCACTTCCTGCCGGATATCTACGTACCCTGCGATGTATGTAAAGGTAAGCGTTACAACCGCGAAACGCTGGATATTCACTATAAAGGCAAGACCATCCACGAAGTGCTGGAAATGACCGTGGAAGACGCGCTGGCATTCTTCAGCCCGGTGCCCGCCATTGCCCGCCGCCTGCAAACGCTAATGGACGTAGGGCTCTCGTATATTCGCTTAGGGCAAAGCGCCACCACGTTATCCGGCGGTGAAGCACAGCGTGTCAAACTGGCCCGAGAGCTAGCTAAGCGCGACACCGGCAAAACGCTCTACATTTTGGATGAACCTACCACAGGCCTACATTTTGAAGATATTCGCCAGCTGCTGACCGTACTCCACCGACTGCGCGATCACGGCAATACGATTGTCGTGATTGAGCACAACTTGGATGTGATCAAAACCGCCGACTGGCTCATTGATCTTGGACCGGAAGGTGGCTCTGGCGGCGGGCAAATTATTGCTGAGGGCACGCCCGAGCAGATTGCCAAGCAGAGCGTTTCGCATACCGGGCGCTTCCTGGCGCCACTACTGGAGCGGGCCAAACGCGCATCATCCACTTCCTAGCGCTTAGCTACCCGGTGCCCGAAGCCAATCACGATATTAGTGGCCAATTCCGCCTGCCGCTCTCCCAGGAGCAGCTGGCGGACATTCTAGGCTTAAGTCCAGTTGTCATTTTCAGCAATTAGTGCGACCCTCAGGGCGTAATATCGGGCTATTATGGTAGTCTATGCAGGATTGAATGCGACAGAATTAATAGCAATTGCTGCGACAGGCCACGTTTTATTCAACATTTGGTGCGACTGCTCATGCCACTGCCTACATCTGTTCGTAAAATCGGCCCTACCCGACGAAGTGTGTCTGGCTACTATGCCTTTCGCGGGGAGGAGTCTATTGCGTTCGAGTCGACGCTCGAACGTGATTTCCTCATAAAGGCTGACTTTGATGTGAGCGTCCTTGGTGTGATATCCCAGCCGTGCGAGATCTCGTTTCATCATCCAGTGACCGGTAGGCGTTACACCTACACGCCGGATTATTTAGTTTATTACCGTCTCGGTAACCGTCATTACAAGGACTACCCGAAACCTCTCCTGGTGGAAGTCAAACCACGGGAAAAGTGGCAAGCACATTGGCGTGAATGGTCGCCTAAATGGAAGGCGGCGATACGGCATGCCAACAATGAGGGCTGGGCGTTTCGCATTCATGATGAAAGCCGCATTCGTGATAAGACCTTGGACAACATTACCTTCCTAGCGCGCTACAAGCGGATGGTGTTTCCCTCTGTCGAAAGCCAGGCAGTCCTCAACACGGTGAGGGAAATGGGGGTGGCGACCTTGGATTACCTGCTTTCTCGGCACTTTATGGGCGATATTTACCGGGCAGAGGGGATTGCGCATTTATGGCATCTACTGGCGACTCGGCAGTTAGATTGCGATATGGCCCAATCCTTCAGTCCTCTATCGGAGGTATGGGTACCCGATTATGAATAACCATCGTGGCAGCGCAACTGAACCCAATAACGGCGTCGCCCAAACACGCCAACACTTGCAGATTATGGTGGGTGAGCAGGTTCAGAAAGATGGCACCGTTTACCGAATTTCCCAGGTGCTCGATTTTGAGACAGTCATTGGCATTGCCGTTGAGTCCGGGCGTAGTTGCCCGCTTCGCATCAAAGAACTAGCGCCTCTCAATAGCGGGTCCGTATCCCCTGAGCAGGATATGTCCGAGATTGGGGATGCCGATTGGCGGGAGGCCGAGCATCGCTTTTCCATCATTAAGCCCTTGGTGGATCGCCATACGGTGGGGCGGGATGCAGCGGAGGAGCGTGCGAAACAAACGGGGGTTGATACGGCTACGATCTACCGTTGGTTGAAGCGGTATAAAGCGACGGGCTCGGTGCTCGCATTGATTCCTCAAAAGCCAGGGTGGAAGAAGGGAAAGTCGCGTATTCCCGCGCATGCCGAGGCAGTGATTCAGGAAGTCATCAAAGAGGTGTATTTGACGCTGCAGCGTCCGTCCGCACAAAAAGCGGTACAGGAAGTCATGCGGCGCTGCCATGAACGGCGCATCGACCCGCCGAGCCCTGGTACCGTTCGTGCTCGTCTGCGTGATATCCCAGAGCGTGACCGGTTGCGTGGCCATGGTTTTAGAGACAAAGCCATTAACAAGTTCCAGCCGGCTGCCGGAAAATTTCCCAATGCGGACTATCCGTTAGCCGTTATGCAGATTGACCACACGCCTGCCGATATTATTTTGGTCGATGACGTGTATCGCAAGCCGATTGGTCGCCCATGGATTACGTTGGCCATGGACGTGTTTACTCGCATGGTCACGGGGTATTACTTGTCGTTTGACCCGCCCTCTGAAACATCTGTCGGCATGTGTGTGGCGCACTCCATGCTTCCTAAAGATGAGTGGTTGCTACTGCATAATGTGGAGGCTGAGTGGCCGGTATGGGGCACACCCGCCACGATTCATGTCGATAACGGCCCAGATTTTCGCTCTGAGACGTTTCGGCGCTCATGCCTAGCCTATGGGGTCAACCTTGAGTTTCGGCCTGTTAAGCAGCCTCGTTATGGTGGCCACATTGAGCGGGTACTGGGCTCTCTTCTAAAGGAAATCCATAACCTGCCTGGGACGACCTTCTCCTCCATTAAAGAGAAAGAGGGATACGATCCAGAGAAGCACGCGGCCATGACGAAAAGCGAGTTTGAAGAGTGGCTGGTGACGTTGATTTGCAAGGTTTACCACCAGCGCCTTCATTCTGGGATTGGTATGTCGCCGATGAAAAAGTGGGAAATTGGTGTGTTTGGCAATGCGGATGTGCAGGGAGTGGGATTAGCGCCGAGGCCTGCTGACAGGCTCTCTGTATTGCTCGATTTTTTGCCCAGCTTTCAGCGTACGATCCAGACCTTTGGTGTGACCATCGATGGCATAAACTATTACGATGAAGCGCTAAGACCTTGGATCAATGCCAAAGATCCAGACATGCCAGACAAGAAACGCACCTTTGTTTTCCGGCGCGACCCTCGCGACATTAGTGTCATTTGGTTCAAAGACCCGGAGCTCGGGCACTATTTTCGCGTGCCCTTTGCCAATCTTGCCCTCCCCTCGATGAGTGTTTGGGAGTATGCCCAAGCTAAAGCGCGCCTTCGGCAGGAAGGAAGAAACTCGGTCAATGAGACTGAAATTCTACGCGCTATTAGTGAGCTGCGAACCCATGTGGAGGAGTCGCAAGCACGTACTAAGCGAAGTCGCCGTCAGGCACAACGACGTAAAGAGCATGAGAAGAAGGTGACGCCTGCAGATCCCCTTTTACATGCGCCCTCAACTGCGGCCCCTAAAGAGACACCCGCTCAAGGGGACGGTCTTTTAACGGGTGATATCGATGTGAACTGGGACATAGCATGAGCACACACCTTCATCCTGATCTTCGTCACGTCTTGGGGCTGTCCGCTAAAGAGCGAATGGAGTTTATGGATCAACCGCGCTGGTTGGGCTATCCATTGGCCAATCGTGTCATTGAGGTCATGCGTGGGTTGATGGAGAAGCCCAGTCGTCCTCGTATGCCTAACCTCTTGCTCGTGGGTGACTCCAACAACGGAAAGACAACCATCGTTCAACGGTTTCGTAAGCAGTACGGTGAAGGCTACGTGAATGAAGACGTAGAGCCCGTGAAGCCTGTTGTTGTCACTCAGGCTCCCCCGAGTGCCGATGAGAAAAGTCTGTATATCGCAGTGCTAGAGAGTTTCTGGGCTCCCTACCAGCCTACAGATCCTGTTCCCAAGCTGCGCTACCAGGTGATTCATCAACTGCGTGCTTGCCATACGCGCTTACTGATCATCGATGAGTTTCACTCTCTGTTAACCGGTGGTGCTGTTAAGCAGCGCGAAACGATGAATGCCATTAAGCTTTTATGCAATGAGCTAATGATTCCCATCGTTGGTGTGGGGACGCAAGATGCTGTGCGTGTGCTGCATTCAGACCCACAGCATGCGAGTCGCTTTGATGTGGTCGCGTTACCAAAGTGGGAGCTCAATCAGGAGTTTCAGAAGCTGCTCGCTGGCTTTGAGAAGATATTACCTCTCAAACATCCTTCCCAACTGCATGAGCCCCAATTGGCGACCCAGCTCCACGCGATTTCTGGCGGTAATTTGGGTGACCTGCACCGGCTGCTGATTGAGTGTGCAAATGCCGCTATTTTGTCTGGAGCTGAGTGCATCGATGAGAAAATTATTCAGAGTAAATCATGGGTGCGGCCCACCCGTGGCATTAGGGAAGTGATGCTGTAATGACCTGGGCGCTGAGTGTGCCCCTGCTGCCTGAGGAGTCCCTTTCATCATGGCTCGTTCGGGCGGCGTTGCGACAGGGGTGTGATCCTTTGTCGCTCACCGGGGCTATTTGGCCAACATGGCGTATATGGACGAGGGACATTGATAGGGAAATACCCCTCGCAAGAATGCGCCCATTAGTGAATGCCTCGGGGATATCTTCCGCTAAGTTTCAGAAAGCGGGGATGCGGGACGATTGTGAGAAAGTGGTCGGTTACTCGTTACCGGAAACCCGGACTTGGCCCTGGTTGTTGGCACTCGGCAGCCGAAATCGAACCCGCCATGGAGGACAACAGGTATGCACGTTGTGCTTGGCAGAGGACTCAACCCCCTACTTGCGCCGGCACTGGCGATTCGCTTGGCACACTGGGTGCCGCTTTCATGGGGTGCAGCTGGTAGATGAGTGCCCAGCATGCAAGGCCCCTATAGAGCCCCATCGCCTGACAGCGGAAGATCAACATTTAGCTCAATGCAGCCGGTGTCATAACGATTTTAGAAAGGCGGTATGCACGTCGCCTTTACCTGAAGCGTTCAGTGTTCAAGTGATGGCTGATCGTGTGTTAGAACAGGATAAGGTGACGTTTAGGCAGGCCTCTATCGCACCCGCCGATTGGTTTTCTATGGTGGCCTTTTTTATTGGCGTTATACGGCGTGCAAGTCGGCGGCCTGTGTCACCCCTGGCCGATGCGCTTCTTTCATTGGGCATTTCGGTTACGGATTGCCGAATGCCTGTGTCTGGCCTGGCGTTTGAGCTGCTGGCTGTCAGCGAGCGTTGTGCCTTATTGGTAGCGTTGGAACGCTTGCTCAGTATGGGCCTTGAAGAAACGTTCAGCGTTCTGGTCGCGTGCAATGTCAAAACGAGCGCGCTTCATGATCCCCGAAGGTCGCCCCCCGTTGTGTTGTTGCCGCTGCTATCACGGTTATCTCACCACCCTCATGGGCCGCATCGCCGCCGTGTTCCCCCGGCTTGTCGCCCCATGTCGGAACGCGCTGTTAGAGCCTCATGGGCGCGTTTAAAACGCAGAATGAAAGCGGAGCCAACCTCTTGAATCAACACCAAACGGTCGACTGCGATGAGTGTGGCCGAGAAGTCTCCAAATTGTGGCGACGCCATAAAGGGCACGGCTACTGTTCAACTTGCTATGCTCGTGTGTTTAAGCGGCGGATGTGCCCACGATGTGGTGAGTTAGCCCGTCTGCCTAAGAATGACCCAGACGCCGTCTGTCGTCAGTGCAACGTTGACAAACCGTGTGCACGATGTGGAAAAGCCAGTTCAGACTACAACATCGGCAAGGTCACTCCCTACGGCCCTGTCTGTATCGCCTGCGCTCCCTATTTCAAAGAACCAGAGCCCTGCGAGGCGTGTGGGAAAGCATCTCAACGTCTTACCCGAGTGGCGCGTATGGGGCATGATCATCGCTTATGTCCACGCTGTTCGACAGCAGACCACGGTACCTGTTCTGCATGTCGTCGACATCGTTTATTGGTGGTGGCACCCAACGGGGATGCGTTGTGCAAAGCCTGTAATGAGCAAGGGGAAATTGCCTGCCCATCGTGTGGTAATCCCATGCCAGCGGGTCGAGGTGATGCCTGTGAGCCCTGCTATTGGACGCGAACATGCCGTAAACGCATCACCATTGGCCAAGCCGGTATCACTACCAAAGCGTTAAGTGAGGCCTTTGGGGAATTTGGTGAATGGCTGATTCGTATCACTGGGCCGCATAAGGCTGCCCTCAAGATCAATCATTTCTTCTCGTTCTTCCTTGAGCTCGACCAGGCATGGTCACGGATACCGAGCTATTCGGAGCTACTTCATCACTTCGGGGCGGAGGGCTTGCGGCGTGTGAGGCTTCCCATGCGATGGTTGCATGAAGAGCAAGGGGTAGAGCCGGATCACCAAGCAAAGCGGATCGACTCAGAGAAAAGACGTATTCAAGCGTGTCTCAGTTCTATGCCGTTCGCTTCGCTATCAGACCAAGTGCTGCAAGCCTATTGGCTGCAATTGGAAACCCGTATAGAGGCGGGCAAAACGTCCCACACCTCCGCACGACTTGCACTAAGAGCGGCAGCCGCATTGCTACTCGCTACTGACCGGGAGGGGCAGCGACTGCCTCAACAGGGCGATGTGGACAACTATTTGCATGCGGTGCCCGGACAAGCAGCCTCGGTCACGGGGTTTACTAATTTCTTAAATCGCCAACATGCCACCACGTTGGCTCCTCGGGTGGATGTAAAACGGGCAAGAAAGCGGCGAAAAGAAACACTAGCCCGCACCCTGATGACGATGGCCCGGTGTGCTGATCAAGGAGAGGCCTGGAGGGAGGCATGGATCGTTGCTGCCATGGAGTATTTCCATGACACAAAATTAACGCAGAAAATGCTTCGACAACAGACCGTAGAGCGGACGACAGACGGGATACAGGTGGTAGTGGGTGGCGTTACCTACTGGCTGCCTCTGGATATTGAGTGCTAAGACACTGATAGCGCGCAGTCACTTGGAGGGCCCCGCGACTCTGTAGGCGAATGTCGCCCCGCCGTTTGGACGGGGCTATGGCTCTCTACCTATATGCCAGGGCTCAACGGGGTGCCAAAAGGCGTGTCATGACCGTTGAGATGACGTCAAAACCAGGTCTTCATAAATGCCCTTGATAGCCTTCTCTTCTGGGCTGTGGCGCTGTGGCTCCTGTTCCTGCTTTGGATGTAGTGGGGTTATAAGCCCGTTAGAGAGTGACAGGACATCGCTGAGCTGCTCGTAATCGAGGTTTACGTTATCGACATTGTATTGGTTAAGGCGTGTCATGGTCTCTGTGAGTGCGGTCATACTGTGCTCTTCTTCTCCAAGCGGCGGAAAGGCTTGAATCAGCGGCTGACCGCCTTCCCAACCTATCTTGATCGGCTGATTGATGATGTTGACTTGGGTGCCGGGTGGAATGCGGTCAAATATAGATTCGATGTCTTTGGGTAACATGCGGATACAACCTCGGCTTGCGCGCATGCCAATGCCATCGGGCTGGTTGGTGCCGTGAATCAAATAGCCATCGAAGCCTAGGATGATGGCATGGTCTCCTAGCGGGTTATCGGGGCCGGGCGGTACAACGCTTGGTGCGGTTTCGCCGCGTGCTTCCGCTTCACGTTTTACCGACTCAGGCGGGTACCATGCGGGGTTTTTAATGTTCATGGTGGTCTCGGTCACACCAAGGGGTGTATCAAACCCTTCGCGACCGATGCCGATAGGATAGGTCTCAACGCGCGGTGTCTCACCGGTTTTGACATCTGGGTAGTAGTAAAGCCGCAGCTCGGCGATATTGATGACGACCCCAGTACGCTCGACATTCGGCAGGATGAAGCGTCCTGGAATGGTTACTTCAGTACCCACTCCGGGCACCCAAATACTGACCTCTGGGTTAGCACGTACAATCTCCTGGTAGCCAAGGTTGTGACGTCTGGCAATATCAATCAGAGTATCCTCGTAATTCTTCACGATGAAGGTGTCAGCCTCTCCGATAATATTGCCTTCCTCAGGTAGCGGGTAATGCCCCTTGGGCCATTCCGTCTCCTGGGCAGTGGAAGGTTGTGCCGCCATGGCGACAGGGAGCCATGCCAGAAACGAAACCATCACACTCACGATGAAGCCGATCTGCATTGGCCATGGGAGGAATCTCTTAAGTATTGCTGCGTTCTTTGCCAAGAGCATCGCTAGGTTCCTTTTTCATCTAATGCGTCGTTTTTTGATCGAGATAAGTTCAGTTGTAACCCGAGCAGTGTCAGCACCGCAGCGAGTATCCAAGCGGGGCCACTACCGGTGCGTGTGAAAGGAGTTAGGCCCTGCATCGGGGTCACCTCGCCCGTTAAACTGGCCTGTTCAAACTGTGGGGCACGGGCTGTGACGTGACCTTGTGAATCGATGATGGCCGTCACGCCATTACTGGTAGCTCGAAGTAGGTGACGACCATTTTCTAAGGCACGTAGACGCGCCATTTGAAGATGTTGGTGTGGGCCAATGGAACGCCCAAACCACGTATCGTTGGAAACCGTTAATAGCAGCTCGGCATTACGCGCCTGCTGGGCGACATGGTCGGCAAAAATGATTTCGTAACAAATGGCATTGCCAATGGTGGCTCCAGCCACGTGTAACGGAGCCTGTTCGCCTGACCCTGGGGTCAGGCGAGGTACTGGCAAGTCGAAAAAAGCAAGGGTGCCAGCGAGGAGACTTTGGAATGGCAAATACTCGCCAAAGGGCACCAAGTGCGCCTTCTGGTATTCGCCCTGCACATCATTTAGCCCTATGACGCTGTTATAAGAGCGCCCTTCACTGTCGCGTTGCAAAATGCCGGTCAACAAGGCGGTGTCAGGCCCCAGGTCGGACGCTACTTGCTCAAGTATTTGCTGTGCTTCCTGCTCAAGCATGGGAAGGGCTGCCTCGGGCCAAACGATGAGATCGATATCCCTTGCTTGCTCCCGTGTCATCGCCGTGTAGATACTGATCGCCTCGCGCTGCCCTTGGGCAGTCCACTTAATGCGCTGGTCAAGATTCCCTTGCAGCAATGCCACCCGGATGGGCTTGCCAGCCGGGGTTGTCCATTGGGCGGGCAATAGGAATGGAACGATCCACAAGGCGGCCATTGGGACAAGGAAACTCCAGCGGCGACGCAGTACCTCTACCCCTAACGTACCTGTCAGCGCGGTCATGAGTGACAGCAAGTACACACCACCAACGGGCGCCCATGGGGCTAGTGGAGAATCAATCTGAGAGGTGCCCAGCAATAACCAGGGAAAGCCGGTGAGCATCCAAGTGCGTAGCCATTCGCTCACCACCCACATACCGGCAAAGCTAAGAAAGGCGAACCGTGGCCCCGTGATGCGTCGATAGAGCCCAAAGGGGACTGCAAAGAAGAGCGCCAGGACGCTGACAAAAAGAGTGGTGAGGAACATCGCCACCAAGGCCCCGGTGCCACTGAAATCGTGAATAGCAACGAAGACCCACGACGTGCCTGAACCGAACAGGCCTACCCCATAGCACCACCCACGCAGGGTGGCCATGGCGGGCGTTAGCAACTGTATCTTCCAATAGACCAGTGCCACGGCCACTGGGCCAAGCCACCATAGGGAAAAGGGGGCGGCACTCAAGGTGGTCAGCACCCCAGCGGCGAGCGCTACAACGCAATCGACTATTGGTGAGGAGCGCCCAGCAAAAAGCGTATATTCTTTATCTTTATCGACCACATCCATAGCGTTACTCAGAGCGCTTAAAAGCAGGACTTTCACGCCATAACGCCACCGCGAACATCAATACACCGGCAAATAGCGCGATATCGGCCATGTTAAAGGCGGGCCAATGCCATTCGCCCCAGTAAATGTCCAGATAGTCGACGACGTACCCTCGCGCTAAGCGATCAACAGTATTACCGAGCGCGCCGCCAAGAATCAGGCTGTACGCACAGGCCTCCAAGCGCGACAGGGGTTTGCATAGCTGCACAACCAATACGACGACCACCACCAACGCTAAACCAAGAAAGAGGTAGCGCTGCCAACCCCCTGCTTCTGCGAGAAAGCTGAAAGCGGCTCCTGTGTTCCCGGTATAAACCCAGTTAAAAAACGGCGTTAGCGGAATGACTTGGCCAAACGACATCTGAGCATGCACAATTTCCTTGACCAGTTGATCGGCTAGAGCCATCACGCAAGCTAATGTGAACCATGGCCAGCGACGTGAAGGGCTATCGTGTTGCACTGTTCTCATGAGGTTACTTTTCCTTGTGACAGGCCTGTCATTGCGGTACTGGGCGAAAAGCGGTAACCCAGCAGTCGCATGGCGTTCAACGTCACCAGGACGGTAGCACCGGTATCGGCCATCACCGCAATCCACATGCCGGTAATACCCAGCGCCGTTGTAACTAGGAAAATGGCTTTTAAGCCAAGGGCGAGAACAACGTTGGTTTTCACATTGCGCAGCGTGGCACGAGAGAGGTCTATCAGCTCAGCGATGCCGGTAACGCGGTTCTTGAGCAAGGCTGCATCGGCGGTTTCCAACGCCACATCCGTGCCGCCCCCCATCGCGATACCCACATCGGCTGCCGCGAGTGCCGGTGCATCGTTGATGCCATCGCCTACTTTACCGATGGGGCCACGGCCAGCCGCTTGCCAGTCTCGAACATACGCTGCCTTGTCTTCAGGCATTAGTTCGCCGTACGCTTCAATGCCTAAGCGACCCCCCGTGGCAGCGACGGTGCGGGCATTATCACCGCTGAGCATGACCGCCTGTACGCCTAAACGGGATAGCGCCGCTAGGCCTTCAATGGCATCTTCGCGTGGCTCATCGCGAACCGCGATCAAGCCCAGTAAACGCTCGCCTTCGACGAGGAGAGCGAGGCTCTTACCGGCTTCTTCTAACGCGACAATCCGAGCACTGAGACTTTCCTCAAGGATGACTTTCTCGTGAAGGTGACGAGGCGTCATTAAGCTCAGCTCGCGACCCTCCACCTGGCCGGAAACACCGCGCCCCGCCAGAGCGCGGCCGCCGGTGACGGTGGGGAGGTTGATGCCCGACTGTCGGGCATGCTCAACGATAGCCGTGGCGATAGGGTGACTGGAATCCCGCTCTATTGCGGCGGCGAGCCGCAATACGCTGTTATCGTCTTCCTCAGCAATCCAAGACTCCACATCTGTGACTCTTGGGGTACCCGCAGTGAGGGTGCCCGTTTTATCTAATGCCACCAAGCGAAGCTTACCTAACTGTTCAAGAACGGCTCCCCCTTTGATCAGTAGTCCGCGCCGAGCTCCCGCCGAGAGACCGGCGGCGATGGCGGCTGGGGTGGAAATGACTAACGCGCAGGGGCATGCGATTAACAGCAATGCTAACGCACGGTAAATCGACTCCGACCATGCCATGGTCGATACCAGCGGTGGCACTATCGCCATCAGTAGGGCGAGTAAGACGACGGCGGGCATATAGTAATACGCAAAACGATCAATAAAGCGTGCTATCGGTGCCTTGGCGGCCTGTGCTTCTTCAACCAGACGAATAACGCGTGCGATCGTATTGTCATCAGCGCCTCGTGTTACCTCCACCTCCAGGGCGGCATCAAGATTCACTGTGCCAGCAAAAATGTCATCACCAGGCGCTCGCGAACGGGGTATGGACTCGCCGTTTACCGGCGACTCGTCAATGTCGGAGGTGCCCACCAGGATGCGTCCATCGCAGGGTACGCGATCACCGGGCCGCACCAGCACACGCTGCCCGGGTTTAAGTGACTCCGCCGAGACGTCACGCAGATGGCCGTTGTCCATCAGCCTCGCCGTTGAGGGTGTTAAATTTGCCAAGGCTGAGATACTGCGGCGCGCTCGTGAAGCAGCTACCCCTTCGAGTAGCTCACCTACGGCGAACAAGAACACGACCATCGCAGCTTCAGCGGCAGCATTGATGGCCAATGCGCCAAGCGCAGCGATGCACATCAGCATCTCTATGGTAAAGGGATTGCGCATTTTGAGGGCGCCCCAGGCACTCTGCGCAATGGGTATTAAGCCGACTAGCGTGGCCAAAATGAAAGGCATATTACCCAGCGCAGGCCATGCTAAACGAAGCGCGAAGGCCACTATCAGCAGATTTCCTGTGATAATGACCAAGCGCCCTTTAGCGGTTTGCCACCAAGAGGATGAAGCACCAGATGCGCGTGTTTGGCCATCATGGGAAGCCACTTGATAGCCTAGTTCGTTCAGGATGCCCTCAATGGTCTTTCGCGAGGGGGCCCCGTGATCGTGGTGGTGAATCTTCACTGATCCCGTGACCGAGCTTGCCGTGACTTCCTCAATGCCTTCCAGTCGCTCTAGCGCCGACACAACCTTGCGCTCACAACCGCCGCAGTCCATGCCTTCAACACGCAGCGTCAAGGTGGTAGGCGCTGTTGTCGGCGTTGATGTTTTCATGGTGCCTCTCCTGCCAATGGGCTATGGTTTTTAAGTGTAAACCTTGTGGCAACTACAGCTTCAAGCCCTGCGTAAGGAGTTTTACCATGTCGATGATCGGCCAAAGTATCAGCATTGGTGAGTTAGCACGACGAGCCGATTGCAAACCTGAAACGGTTCGCTATTACGAGCGTATTGGGCTGTTGCGCGATGCGACACGAACCGGTGGGGGGCAGCGCCGCTATGGAGACGACGCTGTGCGGCGCTTGACCTTTATTCGTCATGCCCGTGACTTTGGCTTTTCGGTGGAGTCAGTGCGAGAGCTTTTGGCCATGTCAGATCAACCTGATATGCCTTGCCAAGAAGTCGATGCCATCGCCACGCATCACCTAAAGAAAGTGGAGTCCCGCCTTCAACGACTGTCCATACTGCGTGAGGAGCTTCAACGGATGGTCACACAGTGTGCCGGTGGTAAAGTGGAAAGCTGCCGAATCATTGAGGTCATCAGTGATCATCAGCTCTGTATCACTGAAAAATCGCACGGAGGGGCTCACGACTTGGGTTAGCACTAACGCTACGCCCCACGCCCAATGGTTAGCCCAGCGAAACATCCAAAAACAGCATGAGTACCAATCCGATGGAGAGGCCCAGCGTGGCCTTTTTTTGGTGCCCGCTTCGATGAGTTTCGGGAATAATCTCATGACTGATCACATACAACATCGCCCCCGCTGCAAAGGCCAACCCCCAGGGCAGTAGCGCTTGTGACATGCTGATGACTCCAGCGCCTAATAAGCCACCTAACGGCTCAACAAGCCCCGTAAGGGCGGCAATCGTCCATGACCGCCAACGTGAATAGCCCACGCCTAGCAGTGATACTGCTACGGCCAGTCCTTCTGGGGCATTCTGAAGTCCAATGCCAATCGCTAGTGGAATGCCTCCTTCGCTTCCCCCTGCGCCGAAGGCCACGCCAACGGCCAGCCCCTCTGGCAGGTTGTGTATCGTAATGGCAATAATAAACAACCAGATACGACGTAGTGAGGCAGCCTCTGGCCCTTCTCGCCCCTGTTCGAAGTGCTCATGAGGTAAGAGTTCGTTCAGTAGTGCGACCATTCCAATCCCTAGCAAGATGGCCGCACAGGCAATGGCAGCAGGTACCACGCTACCTCCGTAACGCAGCTCCGAGGCTTCTAAGGAGGGTATGATCAGTGAGAAGAAAGAGGCCGCTAGCATGACGCCAGCGGCGAACCCCAACGCTAAATCGCGAACACCACGATTCGGTCTTTTGGTAAACAAGATAGGAAGCGCCCCGACAGCCGTCATCAAGCCCGCGGCAAGGCTTCCCAATACCCCCATTGTGACGAGAGAAACCTCTTCCATACCGATTACCTGTCTTGTGGTAGATGAGTGATCACAGCGCTAGGGTTCCATAACGAGGCAAGCACACGTTCACGTTACTAACAATCCATGCAACGTTGCTAAGCACGGGTGGTTACGGCTCGTTAAACGAGATCAAGTCATAAATGGACGCCGTGCCGATAGCTTGTTCCAAGCGATCTCTTGCCTCGTAAAGTGACGCTTGATATTCACCTTGAGTCGGCTGCTCACCCAACATGATGCGTTGACCTTGACCAAGGGGATCAACAGGCTGGTTATTGACTCTCACTTCGTAATGCAGGTTGGGGCCCGTGGCGACCCCGGAGGAACCTACCTCTCCGAGCGACTCTCCCGCATTGACTAAATCCCCAACCACTAGCTGTGGGGAGAATCGGCTAAGGTGTGTGTAGCGACTAATGGCCCCTGTGTCGTGCTCCACCTCGATCACCTGCCCATATCCCCCTTGGCGACCCATAAAGAATACGCGCCCAGGTGCGGTGGCAATGACCGGCGTTCCTGTCGGCGCAGCCAAGTCAATTCCATTATGAGGACGCATCCCTCCATACACAGGATGTCGCCGATTCCCAAAGCGAGACGTTAAGCGGGCACTAAGCACGGGCAACCGCAACGTGCCTAGCAGGGTGTCGCTTTTGAAAAGAGCTACGTCCCCCTTTTGGGTGACCGGCCATATGACCTCCAAGGGCTCTGCCTGATCAGGCAGAGCGGCATAACTGAGGCGTGGTGGCCCAACACGGGCGCCGTCCTGGCGTCGATCTTCCTCCCACACTAATTGAATACGTTCACTGCCAGAAAACTCCAGCGGCGCTGCGATAAACTCGCTGAGCAGTGTTTCCAGTTTAGTGGCGAAACGCGTTGGGACACCTTCTGCTGCCAAGGCCTCGTAGAGGGTGGTATCAATGACGACATCACGCCCAAAGGTTAGGGTATCAACGCTATCGAGCGGTAATGTGCCTTCTTGCTCGCTAGCCGCCTGTAACTTGACAGGGCTAAGTTCAGACGGAGGCAATGACAGATGCGTTTGCCAATTGGCTTCGGCTAGCAAGGGGTAAAAGCCCACCAAGCCTAGTAACCACCAGCGCTGCATCACTGGCCATCCTCTTCCCCAGAGATCTCCGCTACTTCACTCTCGACGGCATCAATCAGCTCTTGCATACCAAAGGGGTCTAAAGGCTCGCCATTGACAAAAAAGGTAGGTGTTTGGCGAATCTGATTGGCTCTGACATCCGCCATGTCTTGGTCAATCACCGCCTGCACCTCAGCAGAAGTCAGTTGCTCTTCGGCAGCCGCTAAATCAAGGCCTCCTTGGCTCGCGATATCGAGGATAGCGGATTCATCAAAACTGCCATGTGAAGCCCATTGATCCTGGCGAGCCAGCAGCCTCTCCAGTACCGGTTCAAAGACGCCCTGACGACGAGCAACTTCTAATACCCGAATGGCCTTGTCCGATACGTCGCCGTGGAAAGGAGTGTAGCGCACGATGAGCCGCACTTTTTCTGGGTAGGTTTCCAGAATACTTTTTGTCAGGGGATAGAAAGCACGGCAGGCTTCGCAAGCCGGATCGAAGAATTCCACAATCGTCACCGGCGCGTCTTCTCGTCCCAAGATGGGGGAGTGTGAACGCACCAAGGAGTCCTCGGCCTGGACACCGCTCTCTTTTGCTGCCTGAGCTTGCATGTCTAAGAGGGCAGGCTTCGATACGGCGACGATCGCAGCGGTCAGCATTAACGTACCGGCCAATATAAAAGACGCTTTTTTGAACATGTTTCTCTCTCTGTCTCAACGATGGGGTGGAAAAGTAGGGTTGAAAAATAAGCCAATCGCTATGGGAGTAAGCTGCTCGCTATCTACCTGAGCTGGGAGCCGGCCTCGGTCTGTCACTCATGCCCATATAGATTGGCATTTTGATGCGCGTGGTCACTATGCTCAAACTCTAGGCTGGAATGAGCAATACTGAAGCGCATTTTAAGCTGCTCCTTGATCTCTGCTTTGACGGATTCAAGCTGCTGCCAGCCGGTTTCTGTCAGAACCACGTGGCAGTCAAGGGCTGCCATGTTTTCCTGCATCTGCCATAGATGCACATGGTGAATATCCTGGACTCCCTCGATATCTCGTACGGTCTCAACGACTGCCTGCCCGTCAATGTCCGGGGGAGATCCCAGCATTAGCGTACGGATAGGGCCGCCAATTTCAGAGAAGGCTAGGTAAAGAATATATAGCGCAATCCCTATCGTGATCGCGGGGTCTACCCAGCGCATGTCGTACAGTAAAATAAGCGAACCACCGATAATCACGGCGATGGAGGCAAACGCATCCGATAAGTTATGCAGAAAAAGGGCGCGGATATTGACACTCTCTTTTTGCATTGACCACGTGAGCATGGCGGTAAGGGCATCGACGACGAGCGCGACGCCACCAATAATCACGATCGTCCATCCCTCTATCTCAGGGGGATCGACCATCCGCATAGCGCCTTCGTAAATCAGGTAGACACCGACAATAATGAGGGTGGTGTAATTGATGAGTGCTGCCACTATCTCGATGCGGCCATAGCCAAAGGTCATATGCACATCGGCAGGCCGTCTGGCGATTTTACGAGCAGCAAAGGCAATGACTAATGCTGCCAAGTCAGAAAAGTTATGTAACGCATCAGCGATCAGCGATAGGCTCCCCGCCATAATGCCACCGACGATTTGAGCGATGGTTAAGAGCCCATTGGCCCAAATGGAGATGCTGACGCGCCGGTCGCCAGAGGCAGGATCAATGTGGGGATGATCATGATGATGTCCCATCTGTTACCCTCTCTCGAATTATCTGTTCTTGGTACTATAAAACCTCTAGCAACTAAAGCTTCAACCCTTGAGCATTGTCTATTTGCACCCCTGGATTGGGAAGAGCGTCCCTTGCTCCCAAGCAAGTCATGGCGTGCTGGGCCGAAGTGATCATGTTTTAGGTACGGAGCTCAATCCACTTCAACCGGTAACGTCCAATCCACCATGAGTAGATTCATTTATTTTGTCGAGGCGCACCTTGTCTGGTTTGTGATGTTCGTCGCGGGGGTAGGCTTACTCTTTCCGGCCACCGGAATAATACTTGAGTTCGCGATTGGGCCATTACTGGCATTACTGATGTTGATTATCAGCCTCACATTCGATGCGCATGCAGTGCGCATCGTGTTCCGTAAGCCGTCACGGCAGTTGTTGGCATTGGGGCTGGTCTATGGGCCTATGTCGATTGCCGGGTGGCTAACGGGCCGTCTATTTTTTGGAAGCGGCCCGCTGGCTGCTGGCCAAACCTTGCTCGGCACGCTGCCGACAGATGTGTCTTCTCCTCTTTTGGTACTGATGGCGAAAGGCAATGTGGCGCTTGCCGCTGTTTTCAACGCAGTCAACACCGCGTTATGTCCGTTTATTGTTCCCTTCCTGTTTTTATGGCTCACCGGCCTTCAGTTAGACGTGCCGCTTGGATCAATTATTCTTGAATTAACACTAATCGTGCTTCTTCCTACCGTGATTGGGGTCAGCTTGCGTACAAGGTTCTCGGCTTTCTTTGCACGGCATGATTCAGCGTATGCAGGGATAGGGTCGATTCTGTATCTGCTGATCCTACTCGCCGTGGTCGGGCCGAATGCCACCACGATCATTGGCTATGGCTGGTATGCGTTTGTGATTGCGGGGGCGGCCCTGTGCCTCAATTTGATTGGGTACCTGGTAGGTATGTCCTCACGGTTACTCACCTCTGATCGCAAAGAGGTGATTACCTATCTTTTCACGGTCAGTAAAAAGGAATTCAGCATCGCTGCAGCGTTTGTCGCTGCTTCTGGCTTGCCATCAGAGATCGCAATTCCAGCCGCTTTTTTTGCCGTGATTCAAATGATCACTTCGCCCATCGCAGCGAAGATCCTCGCCCGCCACTGAAGGGATGGCCGTATCGGCTCTTCGTCAGAAGAGCAACCTGCACACGGGGTGTACAGGTTGCTCTTAGCGACAAAACAGACACCGCTACTCATAAAGGTGGCAAATAGTACCTATGCTAAGTCACTGCGACCAATACTGACCTTGCTAAAAGCATTTAACACAGAGGCTTCGCAGGGTATCTGTTCCTTTTTGGATTTAGGGTGCTTGAACGTATCGGCGAATCCTGGGCAGTGACCAACTAGTTTTTGGACAACACCTTCTACGTGCCGCACGTTAGACAGCACTTGGCGTAACCACTGCTCGAAGCTGCCTTGGTGGCTCAGCGTGAAGACTAAACCTTTATAGGAAGGAGGCTTGGATGCCTCCTCGCTACCGCCAGCTCTGGGTTTTGGAGGGCGTCGTTGGATCTCCATGAGATAGAGCGTTTGATCTAACACATGCACCCGAACGACGAGCACCCCGCGAGGTACCTTGGTCTGAGTATCAATGTAAACCCAATTAGCGACTGACGTTTCCACCTCCTCGTCTATTTCGAAAGGTTCGAGGCTGATCAACCGAGGGTCGGGGGAAGTGCTAAAGCCGTCTTCAAAGGTAAACCAGCTAACGCCACGAATCGTTTCGGGATAGGCCGATTGCAAATAGAGAAGCGCATTCCACATATCACGTAGAAAGCCCTGTGATTCCAGTGTAATAGGAGCATGAATAGAGGCCTGTCCGACCCCTTTTCCTGATCCATGCGGCTCCCCAGTGGAGAAAATAGTTTCGTCACCCGGAACGGGGACGCCTCGTGTATCGGGCACATTTTTTCGAGTATATCGTTTATCCAAGACGGCGCGAGGCTTACCTAAAATAACGAATTCGTCCTCAGGAAGGTCTAGCCAAGAAGAGCCATGGTCGGGCTCTTCATCATCCGTCAGGTCAATGACATCGGGGATGTCTTGAAGCTGATGATAGGGAAATTGAGTGGGAGCATCATCGCCATCGGTGGCTGGTACTGTCGTTGACTTCTCTCTTTCGCGGTGGATCGTGGCACCATCGGGCTGCGTACAGCCTAATATCTGCAAGCCTAGGAATGTGTTGCCACCATCAATTGGAACGCCAGAAACAGAGATTTCCCCGCTGCCTTGAAACCATGGGGTGGCTTTTAAAAGCATCTCATCTGGCGTGGAGCTGGTTTCAAATTGTGAATATATATATTTTGCAGCGCGCTTGGCATACGGATCGTACAACATATGCGCGAGCAAAATGGCATCGTGTTTATGAACATGATAGGTAAATTTGACAGGCCACGTACCTGGGGATGCAGGCGCATCAAGCGGTCGATAAAGACGTTTTTTGACTTCTTCCCAAGGGTAAGTGGCGAGCACTCGCTTGATTTCAGAAGATCGGCCGTAAACGCGAATAAAAAATTCTGTGCAAGGGATGAGCAAGTGTTTGCCATCTGGAAGGTCAAATTCAATCAGGTATGTTTTGTGCTGATTTTTCTGGGGTAAGTAGTTCGAGTCATGAAAAGCGGTATAGAGGCTTCGTCCTGATTGTCGTAAATCATCTAAGGTGACAATTCGCCAGCCGCCTGGAGAAAAAGAAACGGAGAATTTTCTTTCCTCGTAGGCAATACGCGAGCTACTCACGCCCTTTTCCCATACTGACCCTATTCTCAATAGCCCAAGATGCGTTAAGACAGTCTCACGTCTCATCACGCCTCCTAAGTTATTTTCATGGTCGATGGTTCTTAAGAAGATATGGATTTTAGGGACGCTTCGTAAGCGATTGTTCTTAAATATAGGCCCGTACCACCAAACGACCAAGCGCTCTGCCTCGTTTTTTAGGGTGCCATCATGGAAGCTAAAGGTTCTGGATTGTTTAAGAGAAACGGTCACAAAGGCGCACTCTATGTAAACTCAACATAGAGATTGTCGCAGCAATTATTGTTTAGTCGCAACAATTGTTGGAAATGACACCAGTACACGTGATCCGTACTTTTAGTGCGCTCAGCGAAGATGGGCTGGTGTTTCGCGACCGCCATCATGTCTCAATCCCCAACCTTGAAGCGCTGGCCACGGAAGGGGAATTTGATGACTGCTACCTTACCGATAATATCAGGCCGTTATTTGACGAGTGATGCCAGCGGCTAGCCGCACTTTGACCAGCCGCACCCGGCATAACAGGTTGGACAGCCATCCATCATGATCAAATCACCCCGACACTCAGGCACGTGCCTACCGTAGCGGGGCCACCGCTTGCTTCACCAGAAGACGATGCGCCGGCAGAGTCTTCAGCCGCCGGAGGCTCCTCCGGCTGCCAGGCATGTCCATGCTGCATGCGGTGCGCATAGCGTGCAACCAGCGTCTCCACCGGCACTTGGTGGCCGTCCTGATCCAGAAAGCCACGCCGATAGAGAATCTGCTGAATCGACCAAGCAATCGCCGCCACTTCAGAATCGTGAAACATGGGCTTATTCCAGCGATTCATGCCACAGCGCACCAACCCCTTATCCCAGGCCACCTTGCGAAGATCCGCCACGGCCTGCGTGACATAGCCGCCCCGCGCCGCTAGCGACAGGCTACGCATCGTGGCAGTGATCCACTGGTGCTCGCTGGAGAGCTGGCCCGAGGGAAAGAAGAACTCCACCGGACGCTCAATCACCACACGCTGGCCGCCAATCACGCCTTCCACTGGCATAAACGAGACCAGCAAGTAGACCTTCTTGCGCCCTTCAGCCCCCACATAAGAGATTTTTTCAGACACTGCTTCCAGTGTGCCTTCCGGGCGCGATGGAATGCGGACCGTTAATGGGTCTTCATCTGGTAGCTCCGGTGCAGGCGCGGGCTGCCCTTGTTGCTTAATACGGTAACCGACAATTTTCGACGTAATTTCAACCGCCATAACGTTCTCCCCAGTTCTTTAGACAGCTCATCAAGCTAAGCCTTGCTTGCGCTTACGATTACCATTTGCCGTAGGTGCCCTCTTTCAAGGCATCAAACAGGTTAGCGGCGTTATGCTCTTCACCGTCGTAAAGCACCTTCTCATCGCCGGTTAGCTCAAGGGTTTCACCATTTTCCAGCTCAAACACATAGGTGGTGTTTTTCAGGTCATCCTCACGCACCAACACGCCTTGGAAGGCTTCCGGGTTAAAGCGGAAGGTAGTGCAACCTTTCAAACGGCTCTCGTAGGCCTGCAGATAGAGGTCTTGGAACTGCTCAAAGAGGAACTCGGTGGGTACATTGACCGTTTTGGAAATCGCCGAGTCCACCCACTGCTGAGCTGCCGCTTGAACGGCGACGTGCTGCTCGGGAGTGACCGCGTCAGCGGTAATAAAGTAATCCGGCAGATCGCTCTCTACCGCATCGGCAGCGATAAAGTGGCGGTAGGCCGCTAGTTCAAACGACACTACCTCCACCTGCTCCTTGGTCTTTTTACCGGACTGGATGATGTTGCGGAAATAGCGATGGGAGAACGACGGCTCAATGCCATTGGAAGCGTTGTTGCCCATGGAGAGCGAGATAGTGCCTGTGGGGGCAATCGAACTATGGTGAGTAAAGCGAGCACCGTGCTCGGCGAGCTGCGCTACCAGCTCCGGCTCAAGCTCGGCCACTTTGGCCATGTATTGGCTATAGCGGGTGTGCAGAATCCGCCCCGGCACCTTGTCACCTACCTCGTAGCCGTCGCTGGCGAGCTGAGGGCGCTCGCGCATCATCTTGGGCGTAATGGTGTGCTCCTCTTCAAGCACTGGCGCCATGCCCTTCTCTTTAGAAAGCTCCAGCGCCTGCTTCCACCCTTCCAACGCCAAATGACGACTGACTTCTTCAGTGAACGTCAGCGACGCCTGAGAGCCGTAGGGAATTTTCAGCATGGTCAGGGTCGAACCAAGACCTAAAAAGCCCATGCCGTGGCGGCGTTTGGCTTCAATTTCGCGCTGTTGCTGGGGGAGCGGCAGGCCAGCAATTTCCACCACGTTGTCGAGCATACGGGTGAAAATCGCCACAACTTTACGGTAGCGCTCCCAATCAAACCGCGGCTCGGCGCTAAACGGCTCGATCACAAACTTGGTCAGGTTGACCGAGCCCAGCAGGCAAGCGCCCTCTGGCGGTAGTGGCTGCTCGCCGCAGGGGTTAGTCGCGCGGATATCTTCGCAGAACCAGTTGTTGTTCATGCGGTTGACTTGATCGATTAGGATAAAGCCCGGCTCGGCGTAGTCGTAGGTGGAGGACATAATCGTGTCCCACAACTCGCGAGCTTTAATCACCTCGACAACACGGCAGGCCACGCGCCCTTCGGCATCCACCGTGTAGCCCTCTTCCACCACCGGCCAGTCGCGGTAAATCACCTCTTCGACGCTCACATCCTCTTTCTCACCAGGATGCAGTGGGAAGGCCAGCGGCCAATCGGCGTTGTGCTTCACCGCTTCCATAAACTCATCGGTAATGAGTAGGCTCAGGTTAAATTGACGCAGCCGCCCTGCTTCGCGCTTGGCTTGAATAAACTCGCGCACGTCCGGGTGCCCCACATCGAAGGTACCCATCTGGGCACCGCGACGGCCTCCGGCCGAGGCCACGGTGAAGCACATCTTGTCGTAGATATCCATAAACGCCAGCGGGCCATTGGTGCCCGCTCCTGCGCCAAACACAAAGGCACCTTTATGGCGCAGGGTCGAGAAGTCGTAGCCAATACCGGCGCCCGACTTCAATGTCATACCCGCATCGACCACGGAGTCGAGGATATCGCGCATGGAGTCACGAATAGTGCGAGAAACGGTGCAATTAATCAGACTGACGGCGGGCTTGTAGGCTTCGGCTCCCGCATTAGAGAGAATTCGCCCAGCGGGAATAGCACCATTTTCCAGCGCCCAGCGAAATTTGGGTAGCCACTCATCGGCCTTTTCACCCTCTACGGCGGCTAGGGCGCGAGCCACGCGCTCAAAGGTCGCTGCGACATCTTGATCCACCGGTTGGCCATGACGATCTTTTAACCGATATTTGGCATCCCAGATTTCCCTAGATGGAGCCTGCATAGGGACTTCACTGGATGTCTTCATCGCCTTGGCTGCGGTACTCATGTTCACGAAACTCCTTCACGATGGGTAGCGATCGCGCTAAAAAACGGGCCGATTATACGCGGCATCGTAGGGGAGTATAGCCCCGACTTTCTACTATATGGGCCGTTTTTTTGATGCCAACAACACTAGATATAGAAAAATCAGCACCTTGCCCTTTTGCTTATTCCCAACACGCTATAGGCTTAAAGTTTTCGATGACGATACGACCTATGAACTTCCTGAAAACATCAACTTTCGCCGTCACCGCCATGCTGCTTGTCACAGCTCCCCTTTCATTGGCCGCTACATTTAATGTGGAAACAGTGGCTACCCATGGGCACTGGCAATCCATGGCGCTGACCCTAGGAGAAGAGCGCCACTTTCGTGCTGTAGAGACCCACAGCTACTCCGATGCCACGCTAAGCATAAATGCTACTCAAGGAGTCTGTGATTTACCGTGGCTGGAGATGCGCGTCACCCTAGCGCAGCAGCAGGGTGAGAGCCGAGCGGTGAATCTGGTACCCACTCGGCTGCGGATTGGTGACAACCCGATTGTCGATACCATGGCGGAGTTTATTACCGAGCGGGGCGATGACGGCTTTTATGCCCATTTTTATTTGAGCGATATGGAGACGCTGATCGCTGAGATGCAGTCGGGCGAGCAGCTGTTTTTAGGATTTGACCAGGGTGAGCAGGAACCGTGGTACATGACCTTTAGTTTGGAAGGTGCTGGCGATGCCATTCAACGCATGCAGTCGCTGTGTAGCGGCGCCTCTATCACAGAGGCACCTGCTCCTCCGGGTTAAGCGCACGCTCTTCCGCAACCTCTACTCGATTACGGCCGCTGTGCTTGGCTTGATACATAGCGGCATCGGCCCGGGCCATCAGCGTTTTACAGCTGTCGCCTGGCTGCCAGACAGCATCACCAATGTAAATGCCAGTGGCCCCGCTAGTCGCTGCCGTCCCTGCAGTTCCTTGCATAACCGCTGACTTAGCCGTTTACCCAGCACACTGCTGAGCGAGAGTGGCGAGTGCTCTTGCTCAGCAATGCCCAACAGCTGGGTGAGATTATCCCGCCTCATTCACGAGGGCTCTGATCGGGCAGTCTGAAGCTACGTGCCATCGACATTGCTCGTAAGGATCCGTATTTCCGGCGTGAGCGCCTGCTTCGTAATGCCCGAACACTGCGTTTCTTTCGCCGATTTATAACCTCCAGGAATTAATCTCGACCTTCAAAGCAGCCGTGATCGCCGAACGCCGCTCCGGTCGCTCGCTTTCTGGTGCTGTGGTGGTCTCGCAGGAGCGTCAGCTCAGTGTGATCAGCTTTGGCAACCCCTTCAGCAGCGTCGGCCACCACTTGTCGGCGGCGGCACCGAGGTGAACCGTGATTCGCCGAGCGTGCAGCCTCAGCGTGGCGGCCACCTTCAGCACCTGCTCGCGCATCCGACTCAGACTCCAGCCTTGTCGGGTTTGCCGCTCCAGCAGGCAGCGCAGGCCATGCAGGACCTGGTAGGCGTAGAGGCTGAGCAGCAGGCTCACCTCGTTGCGGGCCATCACGTCCTGAACGGTGGAGGCGCCGCGATCCGTCGACGAGAGGTGCACGTCGAGTGCCGACTTCACCTCGCCCATATGGGCTTCGGCGCTGCCCCGCTTGCGATAGAGCGCCAGGATCTTCTCCGGCGGCCAGTCGAACTTGCCGAGGTTGGTGACCAGGAAGAAGGCATGCAGCAGCAGGTCATCGGGGCGTTCCTGCACCACCAGCACTACGCGCCGCGGTGCCGGCCAGGAGCCGGCTTGGTACGCCAGGTCGTGGCACCACTCGCGAGGCTGCTCGGGTGGCCGGCCGGGTGGCCGCTTCAGGAGCGGTGCTGCCAGCTTCTGTAGACCGGTGTGACTGCGCAACCGGCCCAGGTATTCGATCCCCCGGTCCTCCAGGGCTTCCAGCGTGTCGTTGTCGGTGAATCCGGCGTCGATGCGCACACGAACCTGTGCCCCGGTGCTCTCGTTGAGCCGCTTCACCAGGTGCGGGATCCACGTATCGGCGCTCTCTGCCGGGCCGGCGTTACCCTCTCGCAGTAGCCCGCCGACCATATCGCCGGTTTCGGCCAGCGAGGCGACCAGCGGTGAGTAGATCCGCGCACCGTAAAGGCCATGATAGGCCGAGCCGCCCTGATGTCCGTGGACTTCGACCGGCAGGCCGTCGATGTCCAGCGTCAGCTGCTTGGGACGCTCGCCGTTCTTCAGCGACGTCAGCAGCCGCGACAGCGTGGCTTGAGACGGCCGGTCTTGGGCCAGGGGCGTCATCCCGCGCGCGTCGCTGCAGGCCAACTGCCAGAGCGGGTCGCGGCGCAGCGCGCCGCTGTCGCTGGTGGTGCGAGCTCGACACGGACAGAGCCGTTGCAGGAGGGCATCCAGGTGGATAGGCTTTCACCCATGGTGGATGGCTCTCTTGGTTCAGGTTCTTGACGGAACACACTGAATTTTCAAGAGAATACCATCCGCTATCTTCGTTTTCAGGCCGGCCTCATGAATAAGGCGGGTCAAAGCCTTTTCAAGCCCGTGTACCTATTGACTGGTAAAAGCAGAGCAAAAAAAGCCCCGAACATGCTGTGTTCGGGGCTTTTCTTCGGCGCAACAAAAAACCCAGCCGTTTGGCTGGGTTTTTTGCGGTATAGGTGCCTGACGATGACCTACTCTCGCATGGGGAGACCCCACACTACCATCGGCGCTAAGCGGTTTCACTGCTGAGTTCGGCATGGGATCAGGTGGTTCACGCTCGCTATGGTCGTCAGGCGTAACGGGTAATGCATATCATGCTGAGTGCGTCGTTGACGCAGTAAGTGATCGTCTCTTGTCAGCAAGCACGTTGGCTTGCTGCTGCGTATCCGGTTTTCGTTACCACTGCGACCAGACCCCTTGGGTGTTATAGGGTCAAGCCTCACGGGCCATTAGTACA